>JBDRGC010000422.1:0-2868 GCA_043818215.1 Chloroflexota bacterium
GTTTGATGAGTTCTATCATTGTTATTTCTCTCATGTGAAACGTGAAACGATTTTATCCCACTCCGCTACGCTTCGGGGACTACATCACGCACATCGTCCCGACCCCAGGTACCACCGTTCTGGGATGGTATGTTCTTACGGAATCACGTTTCACGGTGCATTTGCGCACACACCACTCGATTCTCTGCTTGACATTCAACAAAAGCAATTTATAATAGCCGCAATCAAATACAAAAACGCGATGACCGGGACGAGTAACCGGCCCCGGGCCTGACAGAAAATGGAGATCACTGGCTGAGAGTCTCCCTCAGGCACAACTGGCGAAAACCCCCCGCGAGCGTTGAACAGAAAGGTAGCTAGTAAATTGGTAGACTGGTAAATTGGTTTTTCGACCAATATACCAATTCCAAATATACCAATTACCAAGTAAGTGATACGGTTGGCCCCGTTACCGGCCCCTAATGAGATGCTCGTAGTGAGGCAGTTTATTTCTTCCTCGGGCAAATCTGGGTGGAACCGTATGAGTCAAGCTCTTGCCCCAGGTGGGTGCGGGCTTTTTTGTTTTATGAGGTATCGCCCCCTACCCCCCAACTTTGGGCGAACCATGCTCCCCCAGAGTTGGGGGTTGGGGGGCGTTCCGCTAGTTATTAATGATGAATAACATGCAATTCCGGTCATTCTTTCGTTCAACGCGAGGGTGTTTTTTGACTACCACATCCTGATATTCTTTGCGCGTATTCGAATAGCAGATTGATTTAGGAGAAATGAAAATGTCTTACCAGAAACAAGAAAAATACGAAGAGTCCGAAGTATACAGCATCAGGCACTCTGCTGCCCACGTTATGGCACAGGCCGTGATGGAAATGTTCCCCGATGAGGCCAAAATTGCCATCGGCCCGCCCATCGATGACGGTTTCTATTACGATTTCGATTTGCCCCGCCCTCTCACGCCCGAGGATTTACAGGACATCGAAAAACGTATGCGCCAGATCATCGCCAAGCACTACCCCTTCGAGAAAAGGATTGTCGGTGTTGAGGAGGCCAAAGAGATGTTCGCCGATCAGCCTTATAAAATCGAGCTGATCGAAGGGTTGGAACAGGGCGGTTTAGACGAGTACGGCAACCCTCTGGATGAGATCCCCGAACTCTCTTTTTACACGCACGATACATTCACAGATCTGTGCCGCGGCCCTCACGTCGAGCATACCGGCAAAATCAATCCATCGGCAGTCAAGCTGCTGAATGTGGCCGGAGCCTACTGGCGCGGCGACGAAAGGCGGCCCATGCTGCAACGCATCTACGGCACGGCCTGGAAGACCCCCAAAGAGTTGAAGGAATACCTGCACAGGTTGGAAGAAGCCAAGAAACGCGACCACCGTCGACTGGGCAAAGACCTGGACTTGTTCAGCACCAGCCCCGAGGTGGGGGCCGGGTTGATCCTCTGGCATCCCAAGGGCGCCCTGGTTTACCATCTGACCGAGGAATACTGCAAGCACGAGCATCTCGCCAATGGGTATGAGTTCGTTTATTCGCCCCATATTGGTCGCAGCGACCTCTGGCGCACAAGCGGGCATCTCACATGGTACAAAGAAGGCATGTATTCTCCCATCCAGATTGATGATGAAGAGTATTACCTCAAACCGATGAATTGCCCTTTTCACATCATGATCTACAAAAGCAAGATGCGCAGCTACCGGGACCTGCCCATACTCTATGCCGAATGGGGTACGGTGTACCGTTACGAGCGCAGCGGGGTGCTGCATGGTTTGATGCGGGTGCGCGGCTTCACGCAGGACGATGCCCACATATTCTGCCGTGCAGACCAGATGCCAGATGAAATCGACCGCGTGCTCAATTTCTGTCTGCACATCTTGCGCGGTTTCGGGATGACCGAGTTCCACGCCTACTTGGCCACGCGGGATCCAGATAAATCAGCCGGTGATCCCAAACGCTGGGATGACGCCACCGGAGCTTTGCGCGCGGCCCTGGAGCGTGCCGAGCTGCCCTACGATATCGACGCCGGCGGAGCGGCTTTCTATGGCCCTAAGATCGACCTCAAGATGATCGATGCCTTGGGACGCGAATGGCAGTTGAGCACCATCCAGTTCGATTTCAACTTGGCCGAGCGTTTCGATCTGACCTACATTGGCGAAGATGGGCAGCAGCACCAACCTTACATGATCCACCGTGCCCTGCTCGGCTCCATGGAACGCTTCGTGGGAGTCTTGATCGAGCACTACGGCGGAGCTTTCCCGGTTTGGCTTGCGCCTGTGCAAGCTGTGTTGATTCCCATTGCCGACCGCCACATCCCTTATGTCCGAGAGTCTGCCGACAAACTCAAAGCAGCCGGAATCCGCGTGGAAGTCGATGCCCGCAGCGACCGCATGAATGCCAAAATCCGCGATGCCCAGAACCAAAAGATTCCTTACATGCTGGTAATTGGAGATCGCGAGATGGAAAATGGCACAATCGCACCGCGGCTGCGGTCGGGCGAGAAACTTGACGCCATGAATGTGGATGACTTGCTCAAGCGGATACAGCAAGATATCGAAGAGCGAATCTAGCAGAATCTACCCGGTGGGGGGAGCCTGTCTACAATTTGCGTCTGGGGCGCAGACAAAATGGAGAGCTTCCCCCACCGCTTTATCTTGGTAATGCGAATGAACGCGGAATATTGCCAAAGCGTACCCCCTCTGCTATAATCTCGCCACTCAGGGCGCGTAGCTCAGTTGGTTAGAGCGCACGGTTCACATCCGTGAGGTCGTGGGTTCGAGTCCCTCCGCGCCCACTCCCCAAGGGTCATATCCGTGTCCCCCGGCAAGGGGATGATAAGGTCGTGGGTTCGAGTCCCTCCGCGCCCACTCCCCA
>JBDRGC010000423.1:0-2846 GCA_043818215.1 Chloroflexota bacterium
TCCCGCCCCTAGACCTGACTGACGGTTGGAGTATTGCAGGTCTCTATAACCTGGAGCTTGTTAAGTAAACCGTAATCCAGCAATAACAGCCATGTTCCGTGAAACCGGGGCATGGCTGTTATGGTAATAAACAGGTGGCAGTCACCTTGCGTCCAGTATGGCAATTCTTTGAAGCCACAGATTCATATCTGGTCTGGCCGGGTGACTGTCACCTCGTTGGTATTATTTCTATTATTTTTACGAGGAGGTCCTGCGTTGAAAGGATACCGAACGTATTTCCTTAACAAGCTGCTTTGGTTCTCGGTCACATTGGTTTCTGCGTTTATCCTGAATTTCATCCTGCCGCGCCTGATGCCGGGAGACCCTGTGGCGGCCATTGTATCCAGGCTTGCCCAAGGCATGACAAACACGACCGGGGTCCAAGCGATATATCAGCAGTATGCGGACCTGTTTGGCACCAACAAACCCATGCTCGAACAATTCTTTCTATACGCGAAAAATGTAATTCGGGGTGATTTTGGTTTCTCGTTCAGCCAATATCCCAGAACCGTGGCAGACGTTATCAAATCTTCCATTTGGTGGACGGTGTGTCTTCAATTCCCGGCGATCATCATCGGCTGGTTGATCGGGAATACACTCGGAGCGTTGGCAGCTTATCTGAAGGGGGGCTTTGATAAAGTCATTATGCCGATCAGTATTTTTGTCAGTAATTTACCAGCGTTTGGCATGGCGGTTGTTTTGATGGTTATTTTTGGAGTCACATTAAAATGGTTCCCAACCTCGGGTGGTTATGGGTTTGACCTGATTCCCAACCTGAGTTGGAAATTCATGTGGTCTGTGATCATCCACTACCAACTGCCGTTCTGGTCGATCGTGTTGATCACGATTGGCGGTCAGGCGATTGGTATGCGCTCCATGTCCATCTATGAACTGAATGCGGATTATGTCAAATTTAGCCGTTTCATGGGCATCAAAGACCGCAAGATCATTCGCTATGTTTTTCGGAATGCCATGCTGCCACAAATCACCGGGTTGGCGTTATCGATCGGTACCATGGTTGGCGGCGCGTTGGTGGCAGAGATTATCTTTAGCTATCCTGGGCTTGGTTCTACGATCCTGACTGCTGTATTGGGCCAGGATTACCCATTGATCTCAGCAACTACATTGATTATCACCTTGATGGTGCTGAGTGCAAACTTTCTTATCGAGATCATCTATGGCATCCTTGATCCACGTATTAAAGCGGCGCAGGCTGATTAAGGAAAGATGCTATTATGAAACATATAATTCAACAAGTTTTTCACTCTGGTAAATTTTTGACAGGCTTTTCCATCTTTGTGACAATTTTACTGATCGTGATTGTTTATCCACTCATCATCACAGATCCTCCATTGGAGATCATTGGTCAGGGCACTTTCTTCGAACCCGGGATCTATGTGAATGTTTATGACAGTATTGGTGGTGCCAATCATTACACACTAAACCTGGACGATGCAGCTACGAAACGAATTGCGAACAAGTTAGGCGACGAAGATCGCCTTGCCATAAAGGAATGGCTTATGGCAGCCGGGATTCTTGAAGCAGAGATCGATATCGCGAACACCGAGAAACTCCTAGATCAGTGGGAAAACAATTATGACCCCACGCTGAAGGTCACTGGGATGACCAATGCCAAGCGAAATTACTATGTTCGGCTCAATAACTCACTCAAGGGACTTCTGTCAACAGAAGGAGTGATGATTGCTGTAAAAAATGTGGAAACGGGGGTCTTGGAAGAGACAGGTATTGTCCTACAATCTGATTATGTAAATATCAGCAAGGTTCCGAACCTGCGCGTGTTGCCACTGGGAACTGACAACTTTGGTAGGGATGTGCTAACGGAATTAGTAGCGGCAACCACCGTATCGTTGTGGATCGGTTTTGTTGCAGGTACCGTCGCAACCTTGATTGGTTTAACTTTGGGATTGCTGGCGGGTTATGTCGGTGGCTTTGTAGATGACATCATCATGTTCATCACCAATCTCTTCACCGTTATCCCCGGCTTTGTGTTGTTGATTTTGATTTCATTCAGCATTGGACAGGAAAAACGGGGTGCGGTCACCATTGCTGTGGTGATCGGGTTTACCTCTTGGGTATGGACAGCCAGGGCCGTTCGGTCGCAAGTGGTTTCTTTGCGGAATCGCGACCATGTTAACCTGTCGAAACTATCCGGGCACTCAATCGTTCACATCATCCTCGCTGACATCCTGCCTTATATTGCTTCTTATGTTGTCATGGCGTTTATCCTGCAGATTTCCTCGGGTATCCTGGCGGAGGCGGGGTTATCGATCCTTGGGTTGGGCCCTAGAACTACCGAAGTGCCAACTTTGGGTTTGATGATGAACTGGGCAATGATCTACCAGGCACAGATCCTGGGAAAATGGTGGGCTTACTTCCCCGTAATCATAATCATCGCGCTGATTGCGTTCTCGATGAACTTAATGAATACGGGTCTCGACCAGGTATTCAATCCAGCGTTGAGGGACTAGGTGATTGATATGGCAAAAGCAATATTAGATGTCAAGGAACTGACAACAAAATATATCACCCGGTTTCGGGAAGATGTTTACGCTGTTGACCACGTTTCTCTGAAGGTCGAAGAAGGGAAAACGCTGGGAATTTCAGGAGAATCCGGCTGCGGAAAGTCAACGCTGGCGCTCAGCCTGATGGGATATTACTTCGCTCCGCTGCACTACATGAGTGGAGAGATCATCATTGATGGATGTAATATTTCTGGAATGGACCCTGATGACGTTCGTAAATCGATATTGGGGACAGAGATTGCCTATATCCCCCAATCCGCGATG
>JBDRGC010000424.1:0-3956 GCA_043818215.1 Chloroflexota bacterium
GAGGTGTGGGGCGGGAGGCGACAGCCAAACCGGTTTCGGCGAGGAGTTCGGTGATGTGCACAACTTCCAGGCCGTGGTCGCCCACAAATTGTGGATAATCCACTTTTAGGGTGCGGGCGCACTCGGGGCAGGTGGTCACGATGCGTTTGGCTCCGCTGGCCTCGAATTGCTCCAGATTGAGTTCAGCCAAACGGCGGAAGGTTTCCGTATCGCCTTCCCAAAGCTGATCGTGGCCGCAGCAACGTTCGTCGGCCATCACATTGGGTTCGATGCCCAGGTAGTTCAATATCTTCACCGCGGCTTGAGCTATCTCTACCCCCTCCGCGCCCAGATTTTTGAACACGGTGTCGTAATATGGCAAACAGCCGACAAAATAAATTGTATCCGAATCTTCAGAGACTTTCAAATCATCGCTCAGCCAGCCCAGCCGGTTTTGACGCATATCAGGGTTACTCATCATCCGGCCCCAGGACTGGATCATGCCGCTGTGGGTGCATGTTCCGGAGCGGTCATCATCCCGCGCCAGACTGCGGGCGGAGCGTAGGAATTCGGAGAAATTAACAGTGGAGGGGCAAATTTCGCTGCACCGTTTGCAGGTCAGGCAAGACCAAAAGAGAGGGTCTTCCAGGACGTCGTCCGTCCGCCCCTCGATGGCCTTTTCCACCAGCAGCCGGGGGCTGGTATATTCACGCGCCTCCCAGCGGGTGATGGGACACACTGCGCTGCATTTGCCGCAATCGAGGCAGTACCAGACCCGGTTTTCGTTGATGATATTCTGCAAGGTATTCATTATTGTCACTGATGGTAACTGCTCATCTGGGCAGGAAATAGAACACGGATTACGCGGATTAAACGGATTTTCACGGATTTTTGATTATTACGTAGGCACGCGCTCGGGTTGTCAATCCGACTCACTCACTCCGGCTACGAAATGCTGAACTTTTTCCACAAAATCATCGCCCTCACCGGCGGCCACCCATTCCAGCTTGAGTTGCTCATCCCGGTAGCCCATCAACGTGAGCAACCCTTTGGCCTCGGCAAAAACTTCCTCAGCGCGGCGGTTGCCAAACTCATAGTGACATTCGCCCAGCGGACAGCCCAGCAACAGCACGCCGTCGGCTCCCTTTTCGAAGGCTTTGAGAATGATGCCAGAGCTGATCTGTCCCAGGCACGTGACCCGGATGGGGTGAATTGCCGGAGAATAGGTCAGATGCTCCGCCCCGGCTGATTCGAGGCCGCTGTAGGCATTCCAATTACAGGTAAAAACAACAACTTTTGGAACCACTATTTTCTCCATCTCCTCATGCCAGCATTGCGCTGAGCATAGCTTCAAGTTGGGCATTAGTCGCAGACCCGGCGGTGATCGCCCCGGAGGGGCAATGGGCAGCACAGGTTCCGCAGCCGATGCAAATTAGCGCATCGATCCAGGCGGTGCGCTGCGGATCACCGCCGACCAACTCGGGCGCGCCGAACTCGCAGATTTCGACACAGGTGCCGCAGGCCCGGCAGCGGGAGGGGTCTACAAAAGCGATAGTCGAGGCAATGCGGCGGTTTTCTGCACGGCCCAGCCAGGCAGCCACCCGCGCAGCTGCTGCCGCACCCGCTACTGTCGGGTCTACATCAGGGCCACAGTAGTAAACACCCGGCCAGAGTGTATCCAACCCGCCCCAGGCAGTATCAGGCCGGGGTTTATCTCCATTGTGCCCAAAGGCGGTCAATAGCTGCTTGACTTCATCCGCACTGCGAGGGGCTAAGGTCAATGCCGAGGCCCGCCAGACATCATCGCCCTGGGTAACAGTATATTGTCCGCCAGTGCGCCGTACCTGGTCGGGCAGCCCCTCGATGTGGCGGACGGCGATACCCTGGCGGCTGAGGGTCACCCGGCAGGTTTGGGCGGCAGCCCCACCACCCAGAATCAGCGCTGACCTTTCGATGGGCTGCGTTTCCACCGGTCTGGCAGCCGCCGCCCGTGCCCCGGCAACCGCGGCCGACACGAGGGCTGTGGCTTTGACTGTGGCGGCCTGGGGATCATTGCGGTGCGTCCAGGCGCATTGCTCACGGATATTCACAAATTCAAATAAGGCCGAATTTTCGAAATTATCAAACACTCCCAAATTATCTTTGCAACGCACGCGTTGGTATGTGCAGCTATAGCACACCTGGTCAATCGAGCAGCAGGAGCAGGCAGCCAGCACCACTTTGCTCAAATCGTGGGTTTTGACCATTTCGCTAATCTCCGCCGCTGCCTCGGGCGAGCAGGAGAAGGGCAGCACCTCGGTATGAAGTACATCTGGCCAGGCGGCGGTTGTATCGCGGAGTGCCTGGGTATCTACCACATCGGAAATCTCGCCGCCGCACTGGCAGACCACAACGCCGATGCGGGCAGGGCCATTGGCAGCAATCGAACCCGATAACCCGGACGGTGATCGGCGTTCAGCGAACAAATCCAGCATGGCACGGACTGCAGCGGCGGAACCCGGTAAGGCTTCATCTGGCGGCACGCGGTAGATGCTCTGATTTTCTGTCAGGGGCAGGTGGTTAAAGTGTGCGGGGTCATCAGCGTAAATGATAGCCCCGATATCCAAGTCGATGAAAGACTCGTGTTGTTCATGAACGATGGCACCCGGCTTGCAGACCTGTACACAGGCCATACATTCGCTGCACGGGCCGCAGACCAGGCAGCGCTGCGCTTCGGCTATGGCCTGCTCGGCGCTGAATCCCAACTCCACTTCGGCGTAACTGCTCACCCGCTGTTCCATTGGGATGGTGGGCACAGGCACGGGAGGCTTGGGCGCAAGTTCAGCCGCGGTCATTTCTCTCTGGGCTATGGGCATTTCGCGGGCGTCCACCACGACTTCGTGCGGCTCCTGTCCTTGCAGGTAAGCATCTATGGCCGCGGCGGCTTTCTTTCCCATGCCGATGGCCTCGATGACGACCATGTTATCACGCGTCACCGCGTCGCCAACCGCGAACACGCCGGATTTGTTGGTCATGAAACTGATGTCGGCCACATTAATGCGGTCGTGGCGGGTGACAACAATGCCGTGATCCTGGCTCAGGAAGCTCAAGTCAGGGGCCTGCCCAATGGCAAGAACTACCATGTCCAAATCTACCACGAATTCGCTGTCCGCGATGGGCACCGGCCGGCGGCGGCCACTGGAATCTGGCTCACCCAATTTCATGCGGATGCACTCCAACCCGGTGACGCCAAGTTCCGCATCGCCCAGAACGCGCACCGGGGAAACCAGGAATTCGACCACTGCGCCCTCCCGCTCCGCATCCTCGATTTCCTCGGGCATGGCCGGCATTTCATGGCGCGTGCGGCGATACAGAATGCGCACATCTTCAAGGCCAAAACGCTTGAGCGAGCGCAACACATCTATGGCCGTGTTGCCGCCGCCCAGTATAGCCACGCGGGTATCTGCACCCCGGCGCAAAGTTTGTTGCAGGTCAGATTTGTAACGCGGATCGTCCAGTTGCTGCGAAAGGCTGATATTTTTCAGCAGGTCGATACCGTGGACCACACCGGGCAGTTCTTCGCCAGGGATGCGCAGGTTCAGGCTTCTGTGCGCCCCGACCGCCAGGCAGACGGCTTGATAGCCCAAATCGAACAGGTCTTCCAGAGTGTGGTCTCCATCGGGGCCGATACTTGTGTTCAGCCGAATATCCACCCCCAAATCTTGGATATGCTGATACTCGCGGGCTATGACCTCGCGCGGCAGGCGATATTCGGGGATGCCGAGGGCCATCATCCCGCCGATGACGGGCAGTTTTTCGAATACGGTGACGCCGTACCCCCGCCGTGCCAATTGATCCGCTACAGCCATGCCGCCGGGGCCAGCGCCGACGATGGCTACGCGTTTCGAATGGCGAGTGGCGAATGGCGAATGGCGAGTGGCGGGTGGCGAATGGCGGGTGGCGGGTGGCGAATGGCGAATGGCGGATAGCGAATGGCG
>JBDRGC010000425.1:0-3873 GCA_043818215.1 Chloroflexota bacterium
ATGGCAGGACGGCAACAAGAGAAATCTGACTGGACAGAGGCGATTGAGAGACGCAGTGGCAGTCGAGCAAATGCGATTCACTTTATCATAGGTGACTACGGATTTGGTAAAACTCTGACTTTGTACCAGATAACACAGCAATATGCCGATGATCCCGAAGTCCTGACCATTTTCATGAAGATGCTGTCGGAAGACAAGGTCTCTAAATTCAGTGTAGATTTTATTCAGCGGATTTTTCAAAGTGTACCTGCCCAGATATTTAGGATGTTTACCTCTCAGGATATTGATGCCCTGCGTCAAGTCTATCCCGAACCAGCAAGGATATTTGATCGGATATCGTTGGGTGATGAAAATGCAAAACTCTTCCTTCGAGGTGAGTTATCATGCACGACTACTCAATTGGAAAAGAAACTAGGAATACGAAGAAAAATTGACCGAACGAATATCGCAAAGGAATATTTGTTAGGGTTCCTGTTTCTCGCAAAGGGAGTAGGGATCAATACATTGCTCCTGGCAGTAGACGAAGTTGAGTACGTCTTTAGTCAAATGCGTGGCGCGAATATCTCATTAGTGTTTAATACCCTGCGTGCTTTGTATGATCTTCTGGATTCCGAATCTGCGCGTCAATTACCCCGTCCACCCGCGAATATGATCTTCTTTCTCGCAATATCTCACGGTGGGTGGATGAGGCTAAGTGATTTAAGCCAGAGAGAACAAACCGAAAGTGGTCCATTTCAGGCATTAATGAGAAGGTTTGGTAAAATCATTGAATTGAGCCCGCTTATCGAGGATGAAACCAGGGAACTAATTGAACGCAGGTTACGAAAGAATCGAGTGACTGGGGTATACGAAGCCCGGCCATTAATCCCCTACGATGAGACTTTTGTCGGGTACGTCTATAGCTTATCGCTTGGAAATCCTGGAGAAATCGTCAAATACTGCGATTATGCACTTGAGGAGGGTCTGAAAGAGAAAGCCAGTCTGCTCGATGATAGTTTTGCAAAACGAGCCTTTATCGCACATGGGTTGATTGTCGAGACGGACTAGGAAATGGCTGGCACTTCACAAGCGGCTGGCAGCGGCCAAAGTGCCCCACGAGCAGATGGCCCTCCAGCGCCAAATCGAGGCCACCGACCGGCAAATCGACGCGCTGGTGTATGAGTTGTATGGGTTGACGGAGGAGGAGATTGGGGTGGTGGAATAGCGAGGTTTGTGAGGATGCCGCTGGTTGGTAGGATAACAACTGCTGTAGTATACTGAGCGTACTTTGGTTTTGTGAAAAGGAATAGAGACTTTGCTCGGCATTTCAACTCAAAATCGGCTGAAGCCTGAAATCCATTTTCACAGATCCTATTTCCGCTTACCCTCTCGCCATGCCATTCTTGTACAAGCACTACTATGCTCTATTCAATGGGCTGAACAGAGCACTACGCCTTGGGGGCAAAAAGTTGGCGCCGCCAATCCAGGGAGCAAACATGTTGTTCATCAATACGTCCGGGCTGGCCCTGTGTTTGGTTGGTCTGATGTTGATATACGCTTCTATGAATCTAAAAGATAGAATAGGAATTCCTTTCTTGAACGCAGTGGCGCGTATTATTTTTGCCATCCTGCTTGTTTACTATGTTGTTGTCCAGGATATTGCAAAGATACTGCTCTCCCTGGCCGCGATAGATCTAGTCATTTCAGTTGCGTTCATATACTACATCCTGGCGTTGAGACCAACGATCCAGGAGTCGAGTTGAAAGTGAGGAAGTCATGAAATACGAAAAAATACCATACTTCATCAGCATCGAAGATGCCCCTAAACTCACGCAGATGGTGGGGTTGGAGACGACAATCCTAACTGGATTGCATGGTGAGAAGAAGATGATGTCGCTCGCGGGAAGGTTTTATCGAGAAACTCAAGCAGTCCGATACACAGAGACAAAAGGAGGAGTAACGTGAATAAATCCAAGTTTCCAGCTTTCGTTCAAAACTTGCCCGAAGCCGATATACCATTTGATGGCTTAAGCGGTTGGCTTCTCACAAGTCAGTCAGGACAAATCTTATTCAACGAATCGGACGTCGAAATATCTATCCCCGAACACTCCCACGGAGACCAGTGGGGTGTTGTGATCGACGGCGAGATCGAACTGACCAGCGGTGATCTAACTCGCACCTACAGCCGCGGCGACACGTATTTCATCCAGGCTGGAACTGTCCATCGAGCGCACATCTACCCTGGTTTCCGAGCGGTTGATTATTTTGCTGACCAGGATCGTTATCGCCCACGCTCACACAGCCATGAGTAATTTCACCGAGACAATGCTTATCGTTGGTGGTGTTTTCAATCTGGGGTTTGCTGTCTTTCATCTCATGTTTTGGCAGCTTTTCCGCTGGAAGAAAGATCTGGCTTCACTTACACTGATCAATCGCTCGACCATGCAAATTCTAAATCTCTGCCTGACCTTTGTATTTCTGGTGATGGCTTACGTCTCGTTTTTTCATGGGCCTGAGCTGATCCAGACCGGTCTGGGTAAGACGATTTTAGCTGCCTCTTCGCTGTTCTGGTTCTTGCGAATGGTCGAGCAGGTGATCTTTTTCGGTCTCAAGAATAAGTTATCGGTCGCATTTACCCTGGTTTTTCTACTTGGGAGTGTGATCTACCTGGTGCCATTTCTTCGAGCGATGCCATACTGAGATGTCGAAGTATTCGTTCCTTTCTTTATTCGATGTAGTGTTTTTTGGCGGCCACCGGTATCCCCATGTCGTAACACAGTCACCCCGGCACCGCCAGTCAGGTTCGCGAGGCAGACATAGGCCAGGGCGCGGTTTTACTCGACTTGAATGACTCCAGCTGGGTACACTACCGTTCACCTGATCCCATATTCATTCCCACCGATGATTACGAACTCTATGGATGGGCGCCCACTGTCGTTTTTACCGATGGCGCAGTTGCCAGGACGAAAGACTCCGCCGAAATCATCACAGACGAAGACGAAATCCTGGTCTACTACGGCGGCGGTGACAGAGTGATCGGCGTGGCCTGGACCAGGCTTCCCGATTTGATTCCCGTATCAGCACGAAAATGAATTATTATCAGAAAGGTCACCAGGAGAGACGATGAACCAACGTCAGTTTTTTGATCAGGCGGCAGCCAATTGGGATGCGAAACCGAGAGATGAGATGCTGACCCGCTTGCGGGAGATCGTGGCCGGACTGGGTATCGCACCAGGGGCAGCGATACTCGATGTAGGCTGCGGTACCGGTGTGCTTCTGCCATTGCTGCACGAGAGCATGAATGGAGACAACCGCATCGTAGCCCTCGACCTATCCAGGGAGATGCTAGAGCGGGCGCAGAACAAGACGCGGGACCGTGTCTACGTGCAAGGGGACGCTCAGAGCCTACCCCTGCCAGAAGGGATTTTTGACTGGGTGCTATGCAACGCTGTCTTCCCCCACTTCCCCGACAAACCCCGTGCCCTGGTCGAGTTGCGGCGGGTGCTGCGCGGCCCTGAGCCTGACGAAGGGCGGGCTGGTGGGTATCTGGTTATCAGCCACGCATTCAATCGCCAGGTGCTCGACGAGGTTCACCGCTCTAAAGGCGGCATCGTGGCCCACGACACTCTCCCCAACGAAGAGGAAATGTTGCGTCTGCTGCGGGAGGCGGGGCTGATGAATGCCCAAGTGTGGGATGAACCTGACCGTTATATAGCCATAGCTCAACGAGGTTGCCGGCTGTGATCGTACTGAGTAAAAAAATGTCGAACGTTTTCATTATCATCCCAACCTATTGGACCTGGGGCAGCGAGCGCGCGGACGTGCCGGTCGAGGCGGTTTACGACCACCCCACCCCCGTTGACGGTGAGAGCACGCTGCCGCGCCTGTTGGAGA
>JBDRGC010000426.1:0-4926 GCA_043818215.1 Chloroflexota bacterium
ATTGAATTGTTGAAGGTACAAACGAACAAAAATCACTACCAGTTGAAGGCTCAATTGTATTTTGCTGCTTTACAGCAAGCATTTCAGGAATTGCAAAAGCTGCAATCTGAACTTTCCCAGCAGCCATCAACTGCGTAACATGAGTTACTAATATCCAATGAAACGATTTTTTACTAATTTGGCAGTAGCGCAAAAGTCGCACATTATCCAACCGCAGACGGCGGATGGCAGACCGCAGACGGCCAGAATCGGTCAATTGAAGGCTGGTGAGCTTCACTGTGCGTCCCCACAGGAGATCGGCGGTCAGCGGTCGGTGGTCAGAGATCGGTGGTCAGCGGGCATCATTCCAGGGACTAGGGTGTTACTTTTGCGGTATTGTCTAATATTTATACTTGCACTCGCAATATCCCTGATCCATGCTCAAATCGCGCAGGCAACTGAGGGGGGCGAGATGCCTCCAGGAGCAGTGCTGTGTCTCCCCGGGGTTTATCTGAATTCCACCAGCGACTGCCAACCTCTAGGCCCATCACAGTATTTGACTGCTATGGCTCAACACGATATCACGCTGCCGGTTGCTCCACTGCCCGCCACAAAACCTGGTTTCGATCTTACGTATGTAAATTATCAATACGGCGAGGTTCGCACCCATAACGCTCCCGTTTTTGGTTCAGTGGAAGATGCCCTGCAAGCCAGGAACAGTACCGCTATCCAACGTATCGATTCATCTTTTAGCTATATTTCTTACACCGATGAAACCGTGATCGATGGCAAGCGTTTTTACATGGTAGCTCCGGGAGCCTGGATGACCGCCAACGATATCAGCCGGATATCAGCCCCCAGGTTTCAGGGACTGGCTTTCAGCCGCACTCCGGAGATCCCCTTCGGCTGGGTACTCACCTACCTGAGTCCCACACCATTGGTGGAAACCAAACGCACTCCCGGCAATAAAAACGAGGATTACACGGGCCACTACCTCAAAAATCATGATGTTCTGTGGATCTACGACACGGCCCAGGTGGATGATATCGAATGGTATATGGTCGGCCCTGATGAATGGGTGCATCAAAACGTGATCGCCCGCGTAGTGCCAAACACCACCCCGCCGGAGGGCGTTACAGGTGGGCGTTGGGTCGAGATCAACTTGTTCGAACAAACCATCGCCGTATACGATAATCACGAGCTTGTGTTCGCCAGTTTGGTTGCCAGCGGGTTGGAACCATTTTGGACTCAACCGGGATTGTTCCAAATCTACGAAAAGTTGGATGCGGCCCCAATGAGCGGTTCTTTCGAAGCCGACCGCTCCGACGCGTATTACCTGGAAGATGTACCCTGGACAATGTATTTCGACGGCGCACGCGCGATCCACGGCGCGTACTGGCGCGCCAACCTCGGCTTTCCCCAATCGCACGGGTGTGTCAACATCTCCATAGGAGATGCACGCTGGATTTACGATTGGGCAAATGTTGGAGATTGGGTATATGTCTGGGACCCATCTGGCAAAACTCCTACCGACTCGGAACTTTATACGGATGGAGGCGCCTGACCCTTGAAGATGGAACCCTGCATTCGATGTGGAATCCACTCCTGTCTCCGAAATTTCTACTCGACCAAACCATCCGCAGAAAAGAAAAAACTCCCGCAGGTTTGTAACCTGCGGGAGTTTTTTGCTAAGGACTGAGAATTAAATAACTTGCGCGTTTGTATCCTAACGCGAGCGCCGGTTGAGTACGGCTCTCCGTACCTACGAGCCTACTCAACCGGCACTACACCTAAATTTGGAAATGGGCAAGTTATTTAATCCCCGTTCCTTAGCTACCCACTGTAGATAAGTACAATAAGCCACATGAGTTATTCGCGCCGTAAATCAATTATTAATATCCGCTGATCTTCATCATAAGCCAAAGTGAAACGATAAAACCGTTCACCGTACTTGAGTTGATTCTCTATTACGTTTTGCAATAACAGGTTTCCACCTTCAAAGAAAATCTCATTGCAGTTTCCGTCCACGTTCGAGAGTATAGAGAAAGTATCACTGAAGTAATCATATTCTACTTTCATTCCACCATTAGTTATAGAACCATCAATAAACTCTATCGCGAAAGGCTCTGTGAGGGTATGAACACTATCAATATCAATTGAACGATGGATACCAACCTGTAAATTGTAAACTGGTAGGTGGTCTGGGTTGAAGTAATCCTTGCAGGAATCCTCGAAGAATGGAGGTGCGGTCGCTATCAAAGTAGGGGGAGAGGATATTGGACTAGGCTTGGATAGAAGTATAGGTTGCAAAGCAGTGATAATACCCGCAATACCCCCCAATAGCGCAGTAATCAGTGCCGCTAGCACGGCTATCCCTTTCGGCGTTGCCCAAAATGATCGAGACTCTGTTTTTGGACTACCTTCTTGAGTCTCCGTTTTCTGTTCTTCTTCCCTGTCATAATAGTTGTGATTGCTAACATACTAATACCGTTTAAGGGCAAGCCCTTTTGGATAATTTCTCTCGCACGCGCCGTGTCTTACGTTACCGCGATAACGATCAAGTATACAACCGCATCCAACGGGGGATGCCCTATTACGAAGTGGAAAGGGTTGAGCAAATTGGCGATGCTGCTACAGGCTCAACACCCGAAAACCTCGTCATTCGCGGCGAATGTGTTTCCTGCTGATGGCCGACAGTCTGCTCGTAATACACACTTGCTTTTTTGATGAACTTGTTGTACATTAGATGAACATTGACGTAAGGCGCGTCCAGAAAATAAATTATCTCACAATTAAACCTGTGAAACGTGCTAAGTGAAAATCACGCTTCATGCATCACTCACATCGTCCCGACACTTGCACCGTAACGCAAGTGCAGGTGTGTTCCTACGGGATCACACCTCACGGAATGTTAGATTATTTTTCTGGAGTTACTCAAACACCTGGGGAGGCATTATGCTTAAGGGAGCGATAAAAACAATTGTACTTGTTGGTTTGGTGCTCGCAGCAATTAGCATCGGTGGAGAAATATTGGCTGCGTCTCCGGTTCCAATTTGTCAGATTCAAGGAAATGGGTTTTCCTCCCCGAGATATGGACAATCACTCAGAACTCAGGGCGTAGTGACCGCCGATTTCGACAATACCAGTACAAAAGGCTTCTTCATACAGGCTGACAATTGTGATTCTAACCCATCCACCTCGGATGGGATTTTTGTTTATTTGGACGAAAGCATCGATATTGTCAGCGCAGGCGATTTCGTCGAAGTCAGCGGCACGGTGGCGGAGTACTTCGGACTGACCCGGCTGGATGCTGCCCCCGGCGCGGTGCAGGTGATCTCGCAAGGCAATCCGCTGCCCCCCGGCGTTGATTTGCAGCCTCCCTTCGATAACGAGCAGGCCCGCGCCTATTTCGAATCCCTGGAAGGGATGCTGGTCGAACTGGCCGATGCCCGCGTGGTGGGGCCAACCGACAGCCGAGAAGATACCTGGGTGATCCGCTCCGATTTGGGGTTGGAGCGCGTTTTTCAAGATGATCTAGCGGGGACCGGTGAGGTGATCTGTGTTAGCTCAGGCGGTCATTACGAAATCCAGCTGTCGGTGGTAGGCAATCAGGTTTTGGGGCTGCACGGGGTGCTGGATTTTTCGCTGGGGGTGTATAGAATGCAGCTTTTAACGGAACCCGCCTCCATTCCCGCGCCAACATCTTTTTCGGAAACGAGCACCGCCTCCGGGCTGGGATTCACCTTTGGTACCTTCAATCTCAATAATCTCTTTGATGTCGTTGATGATCCCGATAAAGATGATTCGGTGCTGACCTCCGCGGAATATCAACGCAAGCTGGATAAGTTGGCCCTCACCATTCGCGATGGGCTGGGCGAACCGGCTTTTTTGGCTGTTCAGGAAGCCGAGAATGAGATTGTTTTGAATCATCTGTTGGCTCGCGATGAAATCGAAGCTGATTATGGCGTAGTCTGGCTCGATGGCCCCGATACGCGCAGCATTGATGTAGCCCTGCTTTACCGCCCCGATCAGGTCACGGTGTTGGATTTCGAGCAGCGTCAGGGTTGCACAACGCTGGTGGATGGACTTGGCCCGGATGGCGACCGCAATGTGCAGGACCCGCACAATTCCGTGACCTGCGATACAGACAGTAATGGCGCGCTGGATGGCAACCGCCTGTTTTCGCGCCCGCCGCTACTTGTGCATTTAGAGGCCGCGTTAAGCGAGGGTGAAACGCTGCCGCTGTGGGTGCTGGTCAACCACTTCAAGTCGAAGCGTGAAGATACCAGCACTCAGGTCTACACCTTGCCCCGGCGATTGGAGCAGGCCCAGTTCGTAGCAGCTCTGGTGGATGAAATTTTGGCTGCATATCCGGGCGCGGCTGTGATCGTGCTCGGGGATTTGAACGATTACCCTGATTCGGAGACTTTGGCAATCCTGCACCAGACCGGGTTGTGGAATGCTATGCTGGGCATCGAGCGCGCCAGCCGATACACCTACATCTACCAGGGAGTCTCACAGGTGATGGATCAAGTTTTGGTCAGCCCGGCTTTGGCGGTCAATTGGGTGCAGGCCCAGCCGGTACATCTGAATGCAGATTATCCGTATGTGTATCAGGGTCAAGATGATGTGGCCCATCGGGCCTCGGATCACGACCCTGTTCTGGTGCATTATGAAGTTTTTTCCCACCGGGTTTATCTGCCGATGATTGTGCGGTAAGGCAATCGAATAAACATCGAAACTGCTAAACCAGCACAGTTCTGAACGTCCAGAGAGCGATTTTTACCACCAAGACACCAAGTCACAAAGTTTTTCTTTGTGTCTTTGAGCCTTCGTGGTGAAATTCCCTGGCAGTCTCCTCATAGTTCTGAACGTCAAAAGAGCGATTTTTACCACCAAGACACCAAGTCACGAAGTTTTTCTTTGTGTCTTTGAGCCTTCGTGGTG
>JBDRGC010000427.1:0-3518 GCA_043818215.1 Chloroflexota bacterium
GTGTACTATCGGAGCTTTCACCATTAGAGTTGTTCCCTAATAACGGTAATGAATTTTTTGTACACGGATTTACACAGATTTTACGGATAAAACGAAAAAACAAAGAAAAAATCCGTGGTATCCGCGAAATCCGTGTACAAAATTCTTTGCTCGGTTTATTCAGGAACAAGTCTATTATCTTCGACAAGCATAACCGCGTGCTCCTCTGCCACCGCCGCGACCTGGACGTGTGGAATCTGCCCGGCGGCAGAGTCGAGAGCGGCGAACTCCCCACCGAGGCAGCAGTCCGCGAAACCCGCGAAGAAACCGGGCTGGATATCGAAATCGAACGTCTGGTCGGTGTGTACGCCAAGCCCTACGAAGATGATATTGTCTTAGTTTTCACCGGCAAGATCGTGGGCGGGAAACTCACCCCCACCGATGAGGCCGATGAGTGCCGCTACTTTGCATTCAGGGATTTTCCCGCCAACACCATCCCCAAACACGTGGAACGGATTCAAGACGCGGCAGCCAATCATCCTCAACCCGTTTTCCGCCGCCAGACCAGCCCATCAACCTGCGAATACCTGAAACAACTACGTAATCTTTATTCATCAATCATCAAACTCAATCCCCATGACCCCACTCGGAGTTAACATTTCCATCATCCAAAACGGCAAAATCTTGATCACCAAACGCGAAGATTTCGAAGTCTGGTGATCTGCTTGATAAATTCGGTTCTTTGAGATATTGTAGGACGCGGTGCATGGACTATACGGACATCGTGCCGGTACGGCGTAAATCCAAAGAAAAATCCGTAAAATCCGCATAATCCGTGTACAAAAAGAGTTTGACCATACAAAATATCAAAGAGTCATAAACTCAAAGACAATGGCCCAGAAAAAACCAACCCAATCCAAACCCAAACAAAACACCCGTAAAACAGGCCCTGAGCCGCGGCGCAGTTGGTCAGACACAGCCTTGAATATCTGGCTGCGTTTCGAGCGCTTTGCCTGGGATGTTGGCGGTGTGCTGTTGCTGGCCCTGTCGGTGATGACGCTGCTGGCTCTCTTGCTGCCCGAACTGGCAGGCGGCGTCCTGCTGATATGGTGGGCTGCGTTCTTGCGTCACTGGTTTGGTTGGGGCAGCTTATTTATCGTGATTGTGAGCGGCGCCCTCGGGCTGGCGATGCTGCGGCGGCGGGTAGACAGCCTGCCAACTGTCCGCTGGGGACGGGTCTTCGCACTAGAGGCGGCTGCCTTCGCGGCCCTAACCCTGATGACTTTATCAGGTGGCAGCAGCCTGGAGCGCGCCGAAGTTGGGTTGGATGGCGGACGGGTCGGATGGGGATTGGCTGAACTTGTTGGGATGATACTCCCCTCCATCTTGGTGATTTTGGTTTTGGGTTTTCTTCTCGTGGTATGCTTGATTGCGGGACTGGGTTTGGTGGAATGGCTATCTGCCCTGACTCGGAAATTCCTGGGGGCGGAGACAGATTCCGGGGCGGAGGCTGTGGCAGAATCTGCTGTGAGTGTGGCCCCCGCTCAGGGAGGGCAACCCCGTGCGTCCCCCGCGGGTGATGCCTCCAAAAAACGAACCCACGTCGCCCCTGAGTTCCGCAAGCAGTTCCGCATCAAGCCAAAAGATGAACGTCCTGCCTCGTCTCCCCCGCGTGATGAGCGTCTGCCGCCGTTAAATCTCTTGGTGAGTGAACGATCTGTGAGCCCGGATGAACGTCACGTTAACCAGCGGGCCGGAATGATCGAGCAAACCCTGGCAGAATTCGGAATCCCGGCAAAGGTGATCGGATTTCAGGTGGGGCCGACAGTAACCCAGTTCGCCGTAGAGCCAGGCTTTATAGAAAGGACCGGGGTTTCAAGTGACGAAATGGCCCGCCTGCGGAAGGTGCGCGTTTCGCAGATTTCGGGTTTGGCGCGCGACATGGCTTTGGCGCTTTCAGCAGAGCGTTTGCGAGTGCAGGCTCCGGTGCCGGGGCGTGCTTATGTGGGCATCGAAGTGCCCAACTCTAGCTCTGCTATTGTGCGCCTGCGACCGATCTTAGAAACCGAGGCTTTCTATAAAGTCGGCTCGCCGCTGACATTGGCTTTGGGGCGGGATGTCTCCGGGCATCCAGTAGTAGCGGATTTGGCCGCCATGCCGCACCTGCTGATCGCTGGGACGACGGGATCGGGCAAATCGGTGTGTATCGCGGCCTTCACCACCTGTCTGGCGATGAGTAACACCCCCGAAGATTTGCGGCTGGTGATGATCGACCCCAAGATGGTGGAATTGGTGCGCTTCAATGGACTGCCCCACCTGTACGGCAAAGTGGAGACCAGTTTGGAGCGCATTTTGGGGGTGCTGCGGTGGGTGGTCGCGGAGATGGAGCGCCGCTATATTTTGCTGGAGCACTCGCGTTCCCGAAACATCGATACTTACAATCGAAAAATGCACCGCCGTAAAGACGGACAAACTTTGCCCCGTATTGTGGTGATGATCGACGAATTAGCCGACCTGATGATGTCGGCCCCTGACGCCACCGAGCATACCCTGGTGCGTTTGGCGCAAATGGCGCGGGCCACCGGCATCCATTTGATAGTGGCGACTCAGCGCCCCAGCACCGACGTGGTGACAGGGCTGATCAAGGCCAACTTCCCGGCGCGCATGTCTTTCGCGGTAGCCTCATCGGTGGATTCGCGCGTCATTCTGGATACATCAGGGGCCGAACACCTGCTTGGCCGGGGCGATATGCTCTTCTTGCCCCCGGAAGCCGGTAGCCCGATCCGCATCCAGGGGACATGGGTAACAGATCAAGAAGTGGAACGCGCCATCACCTTCTGGCACAAGTACTATCCCCAAGATGAAGCCGAGTCCCCGCCCTGGGATGAAATGCTGGAACAGGAGACTGTACTGGCCGACCGCGATGACTTGGTCGAGAAAGCCATTGCCCTGGTAATCAGAACTCAGCGCGCCAGCGCCTCGATGTTGCAGCGTCAACTACGGATTGGTTATCCACGAGCGGCGCGTTTGATGGATGAATTGGAGGAATTGGGAATTGTAGGCTCGGCGCGGGGGGGAGGCCGGGAGCGTGATGTGTTGGTTGATGCCGAGGAGGAGGATGTTGAGCGGTAGAACGGCGACTATAAGTCGCAGCAACAGGAGCACGAAGCCTGCCTTCGCAGGCTAAATACCAGTCGGCGTAGGCCGACTTCGTGCATCTCGTTGCAGTGGTTTGCAACCGCCGGAGCCTTAGCCTGCCTGGAATCCGGCGACTGTAAGTCGCAGCAACAGGAGCACGAAGCCTGCCTTCGCAGGCTAAATACCAGTCGGCGTAGGCCGACTTCGTGCATCTCGTTGCTGCGGTTTGCAACCGCCGGAGCCTTTGCCTGCCTGGGCTCCGGCGACTGTAAGTCGCAGCAACAGGAGCACGAAGCCTGCCTACGCAGGCTAAATACCAGTCGGCGTAGGCCGACTTCGTGCATCTCGTTGCAGTGGTTTGCAACCGCCGGAGCCTTAGCCTGCCTGGAATCCGGCGACTG
>JBDRGC010000428.1:0-12201 GCA_043818215.1 Chloroflexota bacterium
CGACACCGACCTAAGCTCTGTGCGCCGGGATGGTGTTATCCGGCATGTCTACGAACAATACGGCCAAGACCGGGTAGCCATGGTCGCCACCATCAACCGCTTCCGCCGCCGCTCGGCGCTGCGGGAAGTCGCCAAGGCTCATGGACTATCAAGCACTGATATCAAGAAGCTGACTGCCAATCTGCCATCCCGCGGCTGGGGGCCGCCAACCCGGAGAAACCGTAATTCCGAATCGCCATACCACGATCTGGTGGCACGCTATCCAGACCCCAAATACCAGGCCATTTTTCGGGAAGCAGCGAGCATTCTGAAATTCCCGCACCATTTGTCCGTACACCCGGGGGGCATCGTCATCACACCCACCCCCATGACCGACCTAGTTCCCACGCACCTGGCCAGCAAGGGCATCATCATCGCCCAGTTTGACCTGGAATCCATCGAACGATTGGGGCTGGTCAAGATCGACCTGTTGAGCACCCGCGGGCTGACCGTGCTGGGCAACGTGGCTGACCTCATCCACTCCTGGCGTTCGACCGAATTCCACAGCGGCCTGGATGTGCTCGCAGCCATCCCAGAAGATGACCCCGATACCGCTGAATTGATCCACTCCGCCCAGACTATCGGCTGCTTCGCCATCGAAAGCCCCGGTATGCGAGCCACGCTGAAAGAGATCAACGCGCAGAGTCTGGAAGATATCATGATCGCCCTGGCCCTGTACCGCCCCGGCCCTCTCACCGGAGGCTTGAAAGACGCTTTCGTGCGACGTCACCTGGGCCAGGAAGAAATCGAGCATATCCACCCGGCACTGGCCCCATTGCTCGAGAACACCTACGGGGTGATCCTGTATCAAGAGCAGGTGCTGCGTGTTGCCAGCGAGCTGGCCGGATTGAGCCTAGCCGATGCCGATATGCTGCGGAGGGCCATGAGCCATTTCGACCCCGGCGACCGCATGAAGACGCTCAAGGAGCGGTTTGTCACCGGGGCGTTGGAGAAAAACGCTGTCCCTCGAGAAACCGGCGGGCAGATCTGGGATTTGATGGCGGCCTTTGCAGGATATGGCTTCCCCAAAGCCCACGCGGCTTCGTATGCTCTGGTGGCCTGGCGTTCGGCCTGGTGCAAGGCTCATTACCCGGCGGAGTTCATGGCCGCGGTGTTGGCGGGCCGGGGCGGATACTACCGTCAGCGGGTCTACTTGAACGAAGCCAGACGCCTGGGGTTAGCATTGCGCCCTCCGCATATCAATCACTCGCAGCAGCAGTTCGCGGTCGCCTACCCTGATGGGATTCCCATGCTCTACATGGGCCTGGATCAGGTACACGAGCTGACCCGACGTACCCAGAAGCGCGTTCTGGCGGGACGGCCTTTCCACTCCCTGGCTTATTTCCTGACTCGGGTGGATCCCCGCCCCCAAGAAGCCGAGAATTTGATCAAAGTGGGAGGCTTGCGCGGCCTGGGGACAATCCCGGGCTTACTGGCCCGAATTCAAGCCGGGGGTTGGAGCTATGGTCAGCCTCCGCTGTTCGAACTGGCAGCGGAAATGGAGGGTGATAATTGGGATCTAGCGACTCGTGCGGCTGCTCAAGAGGCCATCCTGGGAGTGAGTGTGGATGCACACCCCCTGGAATTGGTGGCAGATCAGATCGATGGCCTGGGAACGGTCACCACTCTGGAAGCCCTCGACAGGATTGACGAACAGGTGCGGATTGTGGGTGTCCGGCAGACCACTCAGCGTTTTCACACCCCGGAGGGAGATGCCTTCTACATCCTGGAACTGGGTGACCTGGAGGGTGTGCTGCCCGTGATGATGTCTGCGGCTTTCTACCGCCAGCACCGGAAACTGATTTCCAGCCGCCAGCCGCTGGTTGTCGAGGGGCGAATGACGGAGGGGCGAACGATTGGGGATGTGATTCTGAGAACGGAAAAAATCTGGGGATTAGTGTAATGCATCCCGCTGTTTCCCTTTCTTGGACGGCAATGGCCTGATCGGGCGACTGTTGATCGCCACGTTGTTGATTCGATGGGCAGGTTAATTGTGCTATACTTGTGGAGATAAAAAACGCCGAACCGTGTTGGCAGCACGTTCGGCGGTGGCCTGCACGATACGGGCGTGAGGCAATGTCAGGATAACACAAACACTCCGCCCGTGTCAATCATGGGCGGTTTTTGTTTATGACCCTCTGGTTTTACATTACAAGACTTTACAACGCTCAAGAGCATAAGAATATTGGAAACGCCTGAAATGATGAGGCCCGATGCTCCGTAGGAAACACGGGAATTTTCGGAAAAGGACAGGCGAATAGTTTAACAAGCGGATAGGGATTTGTATGCCTCGTATTTTCGATAATATTGACCAAAAGCTACTCCCCGCGCTCGAACAAACGTTAGATGTGTCCTATCGGGCAGATTTTTGCGTTGGGTACTTCAACTTGCGGGGGTGGCAGGAAATTGATGCACAAATTGAGGAATGGGCCGGGGGTGAAGGGGCGCAATGCCGGTTGCTCGTGGGGATGTACCGGCGTCCGCAGGATGAGCTAAAGACTGCGTTTGGGTTCCGGAAGGATGAGCAGCGGATTGATAATAAACGTGCCAGCCAGCTCAAAAAAGAACTGGCTGAGGAGTTTCGAGAACAGTTGATGGTGGGTGTACCGACCAATCGAGACGAGGCCGGGCTGCACAAGCTGCTGGCCCAAGTAAAATCGAAGAAGCTGGTGGTAAAGCTGTTCTTGCGCCATCCACTGCACGCCAAATTGTATGTGCTCTTCCGGGAAGATTTCGCCACGCCTACAATTGGTTACACGGGCAGCAGTAACCTGACGTTTTCGGGGCTGTTGGGGCAAGGTGAATTGAATCTGGATGTACTGGATCAGGACGCGGCAAATAAACTGGCGCAGTGGTTTGAAAATCGTTGGCAAGACCGCTGGTGTGTGGATATTACCCAGGATTTGATCGAAGTGCTGGAAGAAAGTTGGGCCAGCGAGAAACTGACCTTGCCCTATCATATTTACCTGAAAATGGCCTACCACCTGTCTCATGAAGCGCGGGCGGGGTTGACCGAGTTTTCGATCCCACGGGTGTTTGGGAATAAACTGTTTGATTACCAGGTAGCAGCAGTGAAGATTGCCGCACGGCATCTGAACGAGCGCGGCGGGGTGCTGATTGGAGACGTGGTGGGGTTGGGGAAAACCATCATGGCGACAGCGCTGGCTAAGATTTTCGAAGATGATTACTTTATCGAGACGCTGATCATTTGCCCGAAGAACCTGGTAAAGATGTGGGAGTTTTATCGAGACGAGTATCGCCTGCGAGCGAAGGTGCTGTCTATCACACAAGCGCAACAAGACCTGCCTGAGTTGCGCCGCTATCGTCTGGTATTGATTGATGAAAGCCATAACCTGCGTAACCGGGAAGGGAAGCGGTATAAGATTATCCAGGAATACATTCAGAAAAACGACAGCCGCTGCATTTTGTTGACCGCCACGCCCTACAATAAAACCTATTTGGATTTATCGAGTCAATTGCGGTTATTCTTGCCAGAAGACGCTGACCTGGGTATCCGCCCGGAGCGGAAACTGCGAGAGATTGGGGAAATTGAATTTGTGCGGCGGCATCAGGCTCACTTGCGTTCACTCAGCGCATTTGAAAAGAGTGAGTTTTCTGATGATTGGCGGGAATTGATGCGCCTGTTCATGGTGCGGCGGACACGCAGTTTTATCAAGGATAACTACGCCAAAACCGATCCGGTAAACGGGCGAAAATATTTGCTGTATCCCGATGGAAGCCGGGATTACTTCCCTTCCCGGCATCCCAAACGGCTGGATTTCGCACTGGATGAAACTGATCCAGATGACCAGTACGCCCGGCTGTATCGAGAAGATGTGGTGGACACCATCAATGAATTATTCCTGCCCCGTTATGGGCTGGGAAATTACATCAACAAAAGGAAGAAAACAACCGCTGACGAAAAGAAAATTCTGGATGACCTCTCTCGCGGCGGGCGGCGGTTGATGGGATTCAGCCGGACAAACCTGTTCAAGCGATTGGAAAGCGGCGGGGATGCGTTTATCAAGTCAGTTGAACGGCATATTTTACGCAATTTCATCTTTATCCACGCATTGGAAAATAACGAGCACTTGCCCATCGGCACACAAGGCGCAGAAATGTTGGATACCCGCTTTGAAGATGCCGACGCGGAAGCCATTGGATATAGTACAAATACGCTGTTCGATGATGATACGGGAGAGGTGGACGAACAGCCACAAGCCCCAAATGATGACCCCTTGCACACTATTGCCACTTTCCAGGCGCGCGCCGCCGGGGTTTATGCGCAATACGCAACCAAGTTTCAGCGTCGCTTTAAATGGCTGCGCTCGGATTTGTTTCAAAAAAAACTGGTCAAGGAACTGCGGGAGGACGCAGAGAATTTGTTATTGGTGCTGCAGGTATGCGGAAACTGGCAGCCCGCAAAGGACGCCAAGCTGGATGCGTTGCACAAACTCATGACCGAGACCTACCCCGATCAGAAAGTGCTGGTATTCAGCCAGTTTGCGGATACGGTGTATTACCTGGAAGAACAACTCCAAGCGCGCGGCGTTACACAATTGGCCGGGGTGACAGGAAGCTCGGCTGATCCTACGGAACTGGCCTGGCGGTTTAGTCCGGTGAGCAATGATAAACGTGAGCAGATTGATGCTGCCGATGAACTGCGCGTATTGATTGCCACTGATGTATTGAGCGAGGGCCAGAACCTGCAAGATGCCCACACCGTGGTCAACTACGATCTGCCGTGGGCGATTATTCGGCTGATCCAACGGGCCGGGCGCGTGGACCGCATCGGGCAGAAATCACCTGATATTTACTGCTATATCTTCTGGCCTGCGGAGGGGGTGGAGAAGATCATCGCCCTGCGGGACCGTGTACGAAGACGGCTGCAGGAAAACGCGGAAGTTGTGGGAACCGATGAAGGGTTCTTCGAAGACGATGTCAAGCCAGAGCCTCTGGTGGATTTGTATAACGAGAAAGCCGGGATTTTGGACGACGAGGCAGACACCGAAGTGGACCTGGTTTCTCACGCGTACCAAATATGGAAGAACGCCACCGACGCCGATCCGAAACTAAAGACCATTATCCCCAAGATGCCCAATGTGGTGTACGCGACCAAAGCCCACTTCGCGATGGAGCGCACTGAGCCGAATGGGGTGCTGGTGTACATGAAAACCGAGCGGGGAACCAGCTCGCTGGCTTGGGTTAACGAGAAAGGCCTAAGTGTGACAGAATCCCAGTTTGTTATTTTGCGGGCGGCACGCTGTGCAGCGGACACCCCTGCCCTACCCAGACAGGAGGGGCACCACGAATGGGTGGAGCAGGGGATAGAGCATATTGTTAGGGAGCGAAAAACGGTAGGGGGGCAATTGGGGCGGCCTTCAGGGGCACGGTTCAAAACCTATACCCGGCTGAAGGATTACGCAGAAAAGCATGTGCGCGGTTCTTTGTTTGAATACTTGCCCGATTCGCAAAATTTGCTCAAAGCGATTGACCAGATTTACCGTTTCCCGCTTCGAGAGAGCGCTAAAGAAAAACTCAACCGGCAGCTACGCAGCAACGTGCAAGATGCGCAACTCGCCCAACTGGTCGCCACGCTGTATGATGAAGATAAGCTATGTCTGGTGCAAGATGAGCAAGAGATAGGGGAGCCGCAAATTATATGCTCGATGGGATTGGCCCCCTATAAAGAGGAAGATGCATGAACCTTGATGCTGTCCGTGTTCGACGGTTCCTCCGGGACTTTGCCTTCGAAGACCTGTTCATTGACGAACTGGGTTGGGATGTCTACAACGAGACATTGACTATGTCCGTAGATGAGCGGGAATACACGCTGGCCGCGGTCGCCGAAAAACGCAATGTGGTCGCATTTCTGTGTGAGGTGACCGGCGATATTCCGCTGTCCGATGTCCGCCGCAAGATCGAGCGCAAAGTGGCCGAGAAATACCGCGAGCATTTCATCATCTTCGTAGACGGCGACCGCTCCCGGCAGGTCTGGCAGTGGGCACGCCGGGAGCCGGGCCGCCCGCTCGCCACTCGCGCTCACGAATATTCCCCGACGCAGCCTGGCGATTCCCTGATTCAGAAATTGGAAAATATCGCTTTTAGCCTGGATGAAGAAGACAATCTGAATGTGGTCGAGGTCTCCGGGCGGCTGCGGGCCGCGTTCAACGTAGAGCACGCCACCCGCCGGTTCTACGACCGCTTCAAAAAAGAGCGTACCGCGTACGAAGAATTCATCACGGGGATCGCCCACCTGGAAACGAAGCGCGAGTATGTCTCTGTGATGCTCAACCGCTTGATGTTCGTCTACTTCATGCAGAAAAAAGGCTTTCTGGATGGCGATCCGCATTATCTTCGCAACCGCATACAGATGATGCAGGCACAGTATGGCGATGACCAATTTTATTCTTTTTATCGTTACTTCCTGTTGCGGCTGTTCCACGAGGGACTGGGAGGCCTGGCGCGCAACCCCGAACTTGATGCCCTGCTGGGGGATGTGCCCTATCTGAACGGCGGCATCTTCGAGCTGCACCAGATTGAGCGGGACAATCCCGACATCCAAATTCCAGATGCGGCTTTCGAACGCATCCTGGATTTCTTCGACCAATACCAGTGGCATCTGGATGACCGCCCCTTGAAACGCGACAACGAGATCAACCCCGACGTGTTGGGCTATATTTTCGAGAAATACATCAACCAGAAGCAGATGGGGGCCTACTACACCAAAGAGGATATCACCGGCTATATCAGCCGAAACACGATCATCCCCTATTTGTTCGATACCGCCCGAAAAACGCGCCCGGCGGCCTTTGCGGGGGAGGGTTCAAGCTGGACGCTGCTGGAAAACGACCCCCGTCGCTATATTTACCCTGCGGTGCAGAAGGGCGTAGACCTGCCCCTGCCGGATGAGATCGCCGCCGGGATCGAGGATGTAGCCCAACGGGGATCGTGGAACACACGCACCCCGGATGAATATGCCCTCCCCACCGAAATCTGGCGGGAGACCGTCGCCCGGCGGCAACGGTACGAAGATGTGTGGCTGAAATTAGCCTGCGGCGAAGTGCAGGAGATCAACGACCTGATCACCCTCAACCTGGACATCCAGCAGTTCGCCCAGGACGCCATCGAGAACTGCGAACAGCCTGAGACCCTGCGGGCGTTCTGGAAAGCCATCCGGGGGGTGACAGTGCTTGATCCCACCTGTGGCTCCGGCGCGTTCCTGTTTGCCGCCCTCAACATCCTCCAACCGCTCTATGATGCCTGTTTGAGAAGAATGGAAACCTTTGTCGCCGAACTGCCACCGGAAGCGCCCGTCCACAAACTCAAGGATTTCAAAGAAACGCTGGAAAATGTCACCCGCCATCCGAACACCGATTACTTCATTTTGAAATCCATCATCGTGGATAACCTATACGGGGTGGACCTCATGGCCGAGGCGGTGGAGATCGCCAAGCTGCGCTTGTTCCTGAAGCTGGCCGCCCAGGTACAGCCGGATCGGACCGCCGAAAATTGGGGGATCGAGCCGCTGCCCGATATTGACTTCAACATCCGGCCTGGGAACACGCTGGTCGGTTTTGCCACGAGAGACGACGTGCAGCGCGCCTTCCGTGGCACTGGCAAATCATCCAGCCTGCTTGGCCCAGATCAGAGCTTGATGGATTTTGCCCAAAAAGGCACGCAGATGAAGATTCTCTTCCCGGATGACGCCGCCGTTTTACAGCGCATCGAGGAGAAAGCGGAGGATATAGACCGGCTGTTCACTCGCTTTCGGGAGATGCAAACTGCCCACGATATGTCCGCCTACGCACAGGATTTTGTTGAAACCAAGAGCGAACTGCGCCACCGCCTGAATGACCTGGGCGAGGAACTCAATCAAGCTCTGGCCCGGCAGTACAATGTGAAGGTGGAGGATAAAGAAGCTTATGCCCAATGGCTGGAGAGCCACAACCCGTTCCACTGGTTTATCGAGTTTTATGGGATTATGAATGATGGGGGCTTCGATGTGGTGATTGGGAATCCGCCGTATCTAGTTTTGCGAGCACTCAAAGAATACACTGTTCAAGGCTTTCAAACACTGGACACCAAAAATCTGTACCCATTAATTTTAGAAAAATGCCAAGTTCTTGTTTCCCCTAGAGGGCGGGAAGGCTACATAATACCTGTATCATCGATTGCCACACAAGGATATTCATCATTACAGAATGTTTTGAAAGAGAATGAATTGTTTATTAGCTCCTATGATGATCGTCCATCACATTTATTTACTGGATTAGACAAAAACACATTGTCAATCATCTTGGTTGCAAAAACGACTCCAATCTCAAAAACTATTTCGACTAGGTTATTTCGTTGGAATAGCGAAGAAAGAGAAGCCTTATTTGAGCTTTTACAATATGGCGAGACCCCAAAAAACAAAATCAAAGGTTGTATTCCAAAAATAGGAAGCAGAATCGAAGCAAGTATTTGGGAAAAGATATTCAAAGAACCTAATATTATCGGGGCCTTTCAATCCAGAACATATCAGCATAAAACTTATTACTCTCGCAAGGTTAATGCTTTTTTACAGATTTTAGATTTTGTACCAGAAGTGAAAGATGGTGAAGGTAATCTGAGGCTCCCATCAGAGTTCAAAGAATTAAGATTTTCATCTACTGGCGAGGCCAATGCGGTTTTATGTTGTTTCAACAGCACCCTTTTTAGGTGGTTCATGGATGTGGTTTCGGATGGAAGCCACCTCAATAGACGCGAAGTGGATAACTTTCCCTTTAACCCTAAAAGAGCAATTCACCAATTTCCAATACTAGATAACTTGGCGAGATTACTTTCCCAAGAACTGGATTCAACGTCTGACTATCGGGTGATGCGTTACCGCCATGACACATTAACAGTCCAATGCATAGTTCCAAAATTCGCAAAATCAACAATTGACCAAGTTGATGAGCTTTTAGCAAAATATTTCGATCTTACAAATGATGAACAGGACTTCATCATCAACTACGATATCAAGTACCGGATGGGGGATGCTTTGTTTGAGAATGATCAGGGGGAAACATTATGAAGAAGGCACAGCCGGGCAGCACCTGGTTTTTTGTGGACGAATCGGGGGATCCCACTTTTTACGATAAGCGCGGCAACCTGATTGTGGGCAATGCAGGTTGCTCTCCTATTTTGCTGCTGGGGTTTATCGAAACCCAAAACCCGCAGGTTATCCGTAAGGCCGTTCTCGATTTGCAACACAAAGTGGTCAATGACCCATACTTCCAGGATTTCCCTTCTATTCGAAAGACAGCAGATGCCTTCCACGCCAAAGACGATCTACCAGAAATTCGTTATCTGTTCTACCAGTTGATTGCTGGCCTGGACTTTAAAGCCCAATTTGTTGTAGCCCGCAAAATCGAACGCACTTTCCGGAATAATTTCCAGGCCAAAGAGACGCGTTTCTATGATCACCTGGTTTCCCACCTCTTTCAAAATATGCTCCACCGTTACGCGCAGAATTTTATCTACTTTGCCAAGCGCGGGTCACGGGATCGCCAAGCCCCGTTGACCGCGGCTATTCAGCAAGCAATCACAAGTTTTGAGCAAAAATGGGGGCTTACAGTAACATCTTCAATTGAAATACAAGCCCAAACCCCTAAAGGAGACCCTTGCTTGAGCGTTGTTGATTATATGAATTGGGCAGTTTATCGCGCCTTTACGCGCGGGGAGATGCACTACTATCGTGTGGTGGAGGAAAAAGTCAGTTTGCTGGTGGATTTGTATGATGTGGGAAAATACCCCCAAAATTGGTACAACCACCGGAACCCCTTCGACGTAAAAAAAATCACCCCTCTGTAGCTAGGCCCGGTTACAGGACGCACGGCATGCAAAGCCGACTTTCGCTAGCAGAGGAGTGTTTTTTCCCTACCTCAATATTAGCAAATTTTGAGCAGAAAGTCAACTGGCAATCACAGCAAATCCGCAAGAAGGAACGAAAATGAAAGCAGATAGCCTAAAAATTTCGAAAGTGTTTGGCTTTTGACCAGAACAAGTTCCAAAGCGCCTGCCGTCAATTGCCAAATGGCTGGTGGATTTATATGAACCTATCGGCTTATAGCATTAAGAGTCTATGTCGCAATATGATTGAAACAGTGGGTCTTTCCGACGAAGATTGGGAGATCGAAGAAGTTGAAGTTCTCTAATGGATTAATTTCTGTTGCCCAACATGATCCAACTTACCCCAGGTGTTTGACCAGATTCCTGGGTGAGGCTGCCCCGGTTTCAATCACCCTGCGTGGCAATACTGATCTCTTGCTAAAACCTGAACGGGAAGTGTTGGCCTTCTTCTGTTCTGCTAATACCCCAGCAAGTGTGCTGCTAGCGGTACAAGATCTGGCGCATCAATGGCGGGATCGGGGTTTGACGGTGATCAGTGGCTTTCACTCACCCGCAGAAAAAGAAGTGATGACAGTCTTACTTCGTGGGCATCAACCGTTAATGTGGGTTTTGGCTCGTTCTATGCTTACCCGCTTCAGACCTGATGAACGTGAAGCAATCGAAAATGGTCGGCTTTTGGTGATTTCTCCATTTTCTGAAAGTATCAACCGAATCACATTCGAGAAAGCTCAATACCGAAATCGGGTTGCAACTGCTTTAGCGGATGAAGTGCTAATTGCTTATGCTACTCCTGGTAGCAAAACCGAATCATTGGCGAGAGAAATCGTCCATTGGGGTAAGCCTATGTGTACCATCGAAAACCATGCCAATCGAAATTTGATAGAGCTTGGTATAAGAATGTTAACGACTCGAAATGAACCAACAAATCATGCCCGAAAATAATCGTGTCACATGCCAATCACTACGCTAACAGAAAAGACATATCTTGTTATCGATAATTGTGTGCTTTCGATGCTCACTGATTGTTACTGTGATGGGCACCGAGGTTTCTCAGGGACACAATTGCTGCGCGAAACTCAACAATGGATGTTAGAACAATTAAGCATCTTAAAGTCTTTTACAGTCGATAACTTGCTTCATACAACCCAACCTGTTTCAATGGAATACCAACCCCAAAATGGAATTCTGGGCAGCCAGCAAATAGATACCAGACAAATCAACATCTTAGCAAATCAAGTGAGGGGGCGGTTTGGGGTATTAGGAATAAGCTCTATTGATCATGTTGCATACGATCATCGCTCACCACTTCTCTCAAAGTGATTTCTTGATAATGGATGAACCACTTGAACATCTTGACTCAATCAATCGGCGTTCTCTGTTTCGGTTTTTGGTGGATGCTTATCGACATCAAGTTTTTGGACAGGCAGTTATTGCAACATTTGAAGAAGCATTGATACGAAAGTATCAGTCAATGGAAGGTGTCAATGTCATTGCGGTTTGATCAGCGTAAGGTTGGAATCAGCCAACTTCAATATCAAAGTTTCCCCAGTTGCCGATCATCGTCATCAACTTTACCGACTTCTGACTTATCCCCTCCCCCAACAACTTTCGGTACAAACAACTCACCCAACAGCCTTCACTAGGCGGGTGGAACCAGTTCCTGCAAGGCGTGCATGGCGCAGGCTGATCTGGAGTCAGCGCGAAGGTATCCGCAACTGCGCCTGCTGTGGTGGGTAAAAAGTCCGCCGGAGGGGGTGATGTGGTGTGTGGGACATGATTTTATAGCTTTCGCAGTTCATCCAAACCAGAAACGATCTCATCCCACGACCACGGTTGCGCCAGGAGCGGGCGCAAGTCTCGTTCCCAGTCTGTGCGTACGTTCTCCAGGGCGCTTTCGAACAAGGATGGGCTGAATTTCAAATCGTACAGCACCAATTTCTGGTTCAATAAATCTATATCCAGCCTGACCCCCTGACGAATGAGAAACCAGATGTCATGCCGCAACGGTATCCCTGGACACCAGGGACAGGTGTACCCGTTGGTATTGCGAGCCAGCTTTTCCGGCGAAGCAATCCCCTCGCCAGTGAAGGAGACTGCCACACTCCGTAAACTCCGCTTGCACATGGAGTCCCCTTCAGGGGAGTGACATTAATGTGAAATTGTCAAATTAACGAGTATTAGGAATTCGCCGCAAACGGCAGTACGCGTTAAAAAGGAAAACCCCACCGCAAAGTGAGGGGGGCACCCTGCGGCAGGGCATCTATATTATGCCAGACATCGGAG
>JBDRGC010000429.1:0-10860 GCA_043818215.1 Chloroflexota bacterium
ACGCGGGACCACTTCCATCGAGAACCTGCGCACCGAAGCCGACAAGCTGGGCATCCAGGTGGCCGTGGTCGAAGTGGACGATCACACGACCGGTTTGCAGGAGTTGGTGGCCGGCACGGTAGACGCCTACACTACAGATGCATCTATACTGGCCGGACTCTCCAAACAGCAACCGGGCCTGACCGTCGTTGGCGGCCCCTTCAGCTTCGAACCTTATGGCTTCGGCTTACCAACCGGCGATTCTCGCTTCAAAGACCTGGTTGATTTCACGCTGCAAGACCTATATCTGGATGGCACATACGCCACACTGTACCAAGTCTGGCTGCTAGGGGGAAGCCCAGAGGGCATCAACGTCGGCGGAGAGGTCTTCCAAATGGCTATCTGGCCAACAGGCAACCTGGCCAACTACATCTTGGATAAATAAAGCTATGAAAAATAGGCGTTTGCAAACCCTGGACAGGCGAAGCGGAAATCTGCAACGGACGCTCCTTACCGCATTCCTGGTCTTGAGTTTCATCCCCATCATAATTCTGGGCCTGGTGCTGCGGAAGCAAGTTGCAGACCGCACAACCGAATTGGTCGTTGCCCAGCTAGACTCAGTCGCCACGCTCAAGGAACAAGAGGTCAAGACCTTCCTGGAAGAGCGCAGGCAAGACCTGGGGCAGGTTCTGACTACCAGCGAATCTAAAGACAACGCCTTGTATTTATTACAGCACTCACCCCAAACAAAAGGCTATCGCATAGCGGAGGGTAACACTTACGGACTCTTCCGCTCGGTTCAGCGGCAGGCAGTTGACTTCACCGAATTATTCCTGGTGAACCGAGAGGGCATTGTTGTGCTGTCCACCGAACCGCAGCACGCGGGGGTAGTCGAGACAAATCAGGCCTTTTATACCGAGGGGCTAAAAGATAAATATGTTTCCCCGTTGCTAGTAGATCCAGAAAGCGGCAAATCTTTCCTCTACCTGGCCGAGCCGGTACAGGATTACTCAGTAGGAATCACCCGGGGCGTCCTCGTGGCACGACTGAAAACGAGTACCCTCGACAAGGTGATGCTAGAGCAAGCTGGACTGGGTGAAACGGGTGAAACCTATCTGGTCAGCCAACAAGGCCAATTGATCACCCCTCTAAGGAATCAGACCTCGCTCTCCCCCGATTTGGATACTTACGGCATCCAGGAAAGTCTGGCCGGCAGGGATGGGTTCGACCAGTACCATAACTACGCCGGCACAGAGGTCATCGGATACTACCGCTGGCTCCCCTATGCCGGCGCTGGCTTGCTGGCAGAACAAGCCCGCAGCGAAGCCTTTGCCGCGCTAGACCGGTTGACACGCTTTGCCGTCTCTGCGCTTGTACTTGTAGCCATTATAACAACCCTTGTCATTTTGGCTATTACGCGGCGAATTAGCCAACCCATCGTCCAACTCACCGAAAGCGCCACACGCATGGCTGATGGTGACCTGGACTTCTCCATTGACGTGCACCGACGAGACGAAATCGGCACGCTGGCACAAGCCTTCAACAGCATGACTGCCCAGTTACGCGACCTTATCGGCACACTTGAGCAACGCGTCGCTGATCGTACCACGGAACTAGAACGCCGTTCAATTCAACTTCAGGCTGCTGCCGAGACAGGCAGCGCGGCAGCTTCTATGCGCGATCTGAACGAACTGCTCACAAAGATCACCCATCTTATCAGTGATCGTTTTGGCTACTATCACACCGGCATTTTCCTTCTGGGAGAAAAAGGCGAATATGCTGTATTGCGGGCCACTAACAGTGAAGGCGGCCAACGTATGCTGGATCGAGGCCACAAGCTGAAGGTGGGTGAAGTAGGCATTGTCGGGTATGTGACCGCCAACAGAGAGTCCCGCATCGCCCTGGATGTGGGTCACGATGCTGTCTTCTTCGACAACCCAGACCTGCCCGATACGCGCTCAGAAATGGCGCTGCCGCTTATTGTCGGCGGCGAATTGCTGGGTGCCCTCGATGTGCAAAGCAAACATGAAGCTGCCTTCTCAGAAGAGGATATCTCTGTACTTCAGATGCTGGCCGACCAAGTCGCAGTAGCAATTGACAACGCCCGCCTGTTTGCCGAAAATCAGGCCGCCCTGGAAGCTTCTCGCCGGGCTTACGGCGAACTGAGCCAGGAAGCCTGGGGGCAATTCTTGCGTGGGCAACCCGACCTGGGCTTCCTTTCCACTGCGGAGGTGGATGTCACCCCCGCTGGTGGCAATTGGACCCCCGAAATGCACCAGGCCGCTCAAACAGGCAGCACTGTGCGCACAGATGGTAACACTCTGACCATCCCCATTTTGCTGCGCGATCAAGTGCTGGGCGTTGTCCGACTGTGCAAACCTGAAGACGCCGGGCCATGGACAAATGATGAAGTCGAACTAATGGACACACTGATAGCTCAACTCGAAGTAGCTCTGGAAAGTGCCCGGCTCTACCAAGATACCCAACGCCGCGCGGCCCGCGAGCAAATGGTGACCCAAATCACCACCAAGATCCGGGCCACCACAGACCCGCAGGTCATGCTGCAAACGGCAGTGAGTGAACTGCGGGAAGCGCTGGGCGCCAAACGGGCGCAGGTGGTGATACAACCAGAGGGCAGAGGGTAGAGGTAGAGGTTAGAGTGTCGTGACACAGATAATCGCGATTGCCAATGAAAAAGGTGGGGTTGCCAAAACCACCACCTCAATCTCCCTGGGAGGCGCCCTGGTAGAGATGGGCAAAGACGTGCTGCTGGTAGACCTGGACCCGCAAGCCAATCTCTCGCTGGCATTAGGGTTATCCCCTCACAATGTGCGGAGGTCGATCGCGGATGTTCTGCTCAACTCTGCCACCGCCCTGAGCGTCAGCCGCGAGACATCGATCCCCGGTTTGGATTTGATCCCATCCAATACGGAAATGGGAATGGCCGAGAGGTTTCTCCCCATTCGCCAGAATTACAAACATACCCTTCGTCAGGCTCTCGATCAAATTCGAGTATACGACACAATTATCGTAGATTGCCCCCCTTCTATGGGAGCGCTTACCCAAAACGCATTAGCCGCGGCGAACCTGTTGATAATTCCAACCCAGGCGGAATATTTTTCGGCTTATGCGTTGCGCAATGTCATGGGCGCCATCCGAAGCATACGAGCACAGGACAACCCGGCCCTCACGTATCGCATCCTCATCACCATGCTCGACATGCGCATTGGCTCTCACAAGGTTCTCAGGAAACAACTACATTCAACCTTCGGTAAGTCTGTTTTCGAAACCGAGATTCAAATCGACAGCAAACTGCGTGAAAGCACCATCGCGGGTTTGCCAATCACCCATTACGTCCCCCGAAGCCGGGGTGCCCAACAATATCGCGCTCTGGCTCAGGAGTTGACCCAGTATGTCAAAACAAATAAATTTGCGCAACCGGCTTGACGATCTCTTTGCAGATCTGGAACAAGAAGCAATCCACCTCCCAGCCGGTCAGGAGTCTCTGCCCGGCTGGACGTGGGAATGCGATTCGCAAGGGTACTACACCGCTTGCAGCCCCGAAGTGGAGCGCGCCCTTGGGGTGGAGGCAGCAGCCTTCCTGGGGCAGCCGCTGACGTCCTTTAGGGTGGCGCGCCAATCGGCAGGGGCATTGGCAGGCATCTTGCAGGCTGGCAATTTCCCCGCCGAGGCTACGCTGCAATTTCAGGTCAAAGACGGCAGCCAGGTTAGCGTGAGGGCGCATATTTCCCATCTCCATCCAGGTGAGGGTACCGAGAGCGGCTGGAGAGGCTTCAATCAAGTTGTCACACTCGATCAGCCGGCCACCGCCGGGCATCCCGCGCCGCAGTCGTCAAATCCAGAACCCGTCACTGCCCCCACTCTCCCTCCCTCTTCGTCTCTATCGGGCGCGTATCCCTACGGCATAGCGGTGGAGGCAGAGCGGGCCGCGTTCCCTGTTTCTACGCCTTATACAAGTGTCGGGGAATTAAGCATGCTAGAGAGACAAACTTTTGCATATACCGCCTCGCCGGATACGCCCGCGGCTCTGGCTGTTCCGGTCAATTTGCAGGAGCAATCACTGGGCCTGTTGGAAATCATCGATGATTCTCCCAACCGCATTTGGAGCCAAGACGATCAGCGGCTGGTCGAACAAGTGGCCGATCAACTCTCTCTGGCTCTGGAAAACGCCCGCCTGTTCCAAAACACGAAAACTGCCCTGGCGCGCACAGAAGCTCTTTTTCGAGTTGGGCAATCGGCGATTTCCTTCGAAAGCATAACTGATCTCCTGCAATCTGTGGCTGATACAATCGCCGAAGTTCTGCCGGCAGCACGCACCCTTGTGGCTGTTATAAACCTTGATAAAGAAGAACTCACTCACCTCTTCCAAAGCAATGCTCCGCCGATACCCATCGAGAAGGATACATTCCAACAATTTATGGATGGTCTCACCGGCTGGTGCATTCGAGAACATAAACCGGCGCTCTCGCTCAAAGAAGGCATTGATCCCCGCGAATCCGAGGAGGCCAGTTCGACCCGCAAAGAAACTGATGCCGGGTCGCTCGTCGTGGTGCCAATGCTGTATCAAGATAAAATCTACGGCACGCTGACGGCGATCAATACCTTTACGCAACCTGATTTCACCCAAAGCGATGTTGAACTCCTGACAGCAATGGCGAGCCAGGTTGCCACCGCGTTGGCAAACGCCCAGCTTTTCCAACAAGAGCAACACCTCCGCCGCATTGCCGACACCCTGAGTGAAACGGCCCGCGTGGTTAGCTCTACTCTCGATTTGAAAGATGTCGGCGACCGGTTGCTGGTTCAATTGGCAGATGTTGTCGAATTCGATACAGCCTCTCTACAAATGATCGAGGGCGATCAAAGCAAGCGCATCAGCGGATATAGCAGAGTAGAAGACAGGAGAGTAAGTTCTCACCCAAAAATACTGCGGTCAATCTCACAGGACCCCCTGATCAACGCAGTTATCCAATCCAGGCAGCCTCTAGTGCTCACAGATACCCTGGCTGACCCCCGATGGAAGAGATTGCCCGAGGCGGCACTTGTGCGCTCATGGATCGCGGCCCCTCTGCTTATTCAAGATGAAGTGATCGGCATGTTTACCCTGGATCACTCAGAACCGGGCGTCTATGACGAAGAAACCGCAGACCTGCTCAGTGCAATTGCGGCCCAAGTATCTGTCGCTGTCCGCAATGCACGTCTGTTCGAACAAACCCAGCAGCGCAGCGAAGAGTTGGCGCTGATCAACCGCGTCGTTTCGAAAGTTTCTGCCTCTCTTGATGTGAGTGAGAGTCTGCAAATCGTAACTACTGAGTTAGGTGACGCGCTGGATGTTCAAGTAAATATCGCTTTGCTCAACCCTGATGGGGTATCCTTGACGATGGCAGCCGACTATTCACCACGTCAGGAAAATCCTTTTGTAGTAGGCTACAAGATTCCAATCACAGGAAATCCGTCGACAGAGAGAGTTTTCGAAACAAAAAAGCCAGTCATAATCGAAGATCCCCAGACAAATCCGCTGATCGCCTCGATAAACGATTTGATGCGCTCACTGAATGTTCAAAGCATGGGCATTTTCCCCATGATCATTCAGGAGGAAATTTATGGTACGGTCGGGATATATATTCTCGATGAGGGGCGAACTTTAACGCAAGGCGAAATCCAACTGGTTGAAACGATCTTAGTCCAGGCTGCAACGGCAGTCCAGAACGCCCGCCTCTTCGAGCAGATTCAAGCCCGCAGCACTCAGCTCCAAACCGCTGCCGAGGTTTCCCGGGCTGCCAGCAGCATTTTGGAACCTGACCCGTTGATTCGGCAAACTGTGAACCTGATCCGTGAGCGATTTGATCTATATTACGTGGGGTTCTTCCTGGTAGACGAATCTGGCGAAGGGACAAACGAACCCGGAAAGTGGGCTGTTCTACGCGCTGGCACTGGCGAAGCCGGACGCATTCAGGTGGAACGCGGCCATAAATTGGAGGTCGGCGGCGGCTCCATGATCAGCGAGTGTATTACGAGTACCAAAGCTCAAACCCCCCATAGGGTTTCAGACACAACCCAGCGGTTTGTGAACCCTCTGCTTCCAGAAACTCGCACCGAAATAGCGCTGCCGCTGGTCAGCCGCGGGCAAGTGCTAGGAGCCATGAGCATCCAAAGCGATGTCGAAGACGCATTTTCTGCCGAGGATGTGGCTGTTTTACAAACTATGGCAGATCAGGTGGCTAATGCCATCCAAAACGCCAACCTGTTCGACCAAACCCAGGCCCGTGCCGCAGAACTAACGATGCTCAATGAAATGAGCCGGGCCCTATCGTCCAACCTCGACACCGATACGATTCTGAGAAATATCTATCTTTACGCCTCCCGGCTCATCGACACAAGTACTTTCTTCGTCGCACTCTACAATGCAGAAACCAATAATCTCTCATTCCCTCTGGCCATCGAGGATAACCAATATATCGATATCCCAACCCGTCCCTTGGAAACCGGCCTCACCGAATACGTCATCAAGAATCGAGAGGCCGTCTTAATCCATGAGGAGGTCGAGGGTTGGCTGCGCGATCACGGGGTTGAACTCCGGTTGACAGGAGCGATGTCTCAAAGCTGGCTGGGGGTTCCCATGCTAATTGGCGAGCAGACTATCGGAATTATATGTGTGCAAAATGAAACCCCCCGGCATTTTTCCGAGCGGCACCGCGACCTGCTGATCGCTATCGCCAGCCAAAGCGCGATCGCCATTCAAAATGCCCAATTATTTTCCCAAACACAAGAGGCATTAGCCGACACTGAAACGCTGCTGACCATCACCAGAGTTGCCAGCAGCTCACTGGAATTGGAAACCACACTGGGCGAGGTTTTGGATCAGGTATTGACAGCCACGGATTCCGATGCCGGATTGATAAGTATATTCAATCCGACAACGCAAACATTAGAACTCGTGTCTCACCGCCTGCCGGATACATTGTACGAAAATCTCCGTGAGCACGGTTTGGCTGGCACACTCTGCGATTTAGTTTATCAGGGTGAGGAACCTGTGATCGTAGAAAATCTAGCCGAGGATGCCCCTGTTGATGTAACCGGGCTGCTCGCATTAGGATTTCAATCTTATCGGGGCATTCCTCTGGAAGCCAAGGGAATCGTACTAGGGTCTCTCTGCATTTTCAAAAAAGAAATTCTCGCTCCGCAAGAAATCAGTATCACATTGCTACAGGCGGCATGCCAGCAAATTGGCGTAGCCATAGAGAACGCCAACCTGTTCGAACAGACGCAGACTCAGGCAGCTGATTTAGCCGTACTCAACGAAATGAGCCGTGTGCTCACAGATCTGCGTGAAATCGACAAAATAGTAGATAGCGTCTACGATTATACTTCCCGGTTGATGGACACCACCATCTTCTATATTGCATTTTATGATGAAGACACAGATGAAATTGCGAGACCACTTACCATTGTAGAGGGTGAGAGAATTGATGTACCCTCTCGAAAATTGAGGCGTGGATTGACGGAATATATCATCCGAACAGGTGAACCCCTGCTCATCGAAGAAAACGTGCTAGCAAAAATGGAGGAGCTGGGCATTGAGTTGAGTCGATTTGATATGAGCCCAGCCCTATCTTGGTTAGGGGCACCTTTTCTCATCGGTGATCGGGCGATAGGTGTAATTTCGGTTCAGAGCACTAGTACACCCCGTCGTTACAATTCGCATCATCGCGATTTGTTAATGTCCATCGCCAGCCAGACCGCCATTTCAATTCAAAATGCACGTCTCTTTGCACAGACCCAAAAACGCAGCGAAGAACTGGCTCTAATCAACCGAGTAGTATCCCAGGTGGCCGGCTCTCTTGATCTGACCGAGAGTTTGCAAATTGTCGCTACCGAACTCGGTCAGGCAATGGGTGTCCAAACTGGGATTGCCTTCCTCAACCCCAAAGGCGCTACTTCCACCGTGGCAGCAGCTTACTCACCCAATCCAGATAGACCACCGACAATCGGGCTTACATTCCCAGTGGAGGGTAACCCTTCCTCTCAGCGCGTTATGATGACGAAAAAGCCGCTGGTCATCGAAGACGCGCAAAACGACCCTCTCACTGCACCCATCCATGCTATGATGCGCTCACAGGGGATCGTTAGTTTGGCAATCCTTCCTCTGATCACCGGCGGAAAAGTCATTGGCACGGTTGGATTGGATATTCTAGAAAAAGACCGCAAGTTCACAGATGATGAAATCCGTCTGGCCGAGACCATAGTAATGCAGGCTGCCAATGCTATCGAAAATGCGCGCCTCTTTGCTGATAGCCAACAGCACGTGCAAGACCTGACCACACTCTCTGACGTCAGCCAGTCACTGGTAAGCGCGCCACTAGATGTCAAAGAGGTGGCCGACATCATCGTGCGCCAGTTTGTAGAGGCTATGGGCATTCCTGAGGCCTCCGTTTTGTTGGTTGTGGATGGAAATACTCTGGAAATTATCGCAGACATATATCAGGGGCCAGGCGAGGAGTATGTCTATGATGCAGCCCTGGGGAAAGTCTGGCCGCTTTCGGAATCTACGGCTTCATCCCAGGTTCTAGACACACTGAAACCCCAGGTAATCCGGGCCAGCGATTCGGATATTGCTATCACCGAATTGACCCATCTTGAAGCTCACGAGGTGGGCACTTTGGTGATAATTCCTCTGGTTGTAAAGGGACAAGCCATCGGAATCATCAAATTGGAAATATGGGATAAAGAAGTCAGGTATACATCAGATCAACTCAACCTGGCAGTGACCCTTGCCAATCAGGCCGCAGTGTCCCTGGAAAATGCGCGCCTCTTTGCTGAGAGCCAACAGCACGTGCAAGACCTGACCACACTCTCTTCAGCCAGTCAAAACCTTGCCAGTGCACCGCTTGAATCCAGAGAAGTGACTCTGGTTATTGCTCACCAGTTTTTAGAGGTAACCAAAGGACAATCTACGACTTCGATCTCCATCCGGGACTCTGCAAACCCGGATTACATGAGAACCTTGACCAACTTAAGGTTCAAAGATGGCGAAATTTTCCCCGATGAAAATCCTGAAAGATGGGATTTTGCCCTTTCTAATTATCCCGCAACCGCTAAAGTGCTGGGGACTTCTACGCCATTAATTATCCATATCAGTGATCCTGATGCTGATCCAAACGAGTTGGCCTATATGCGTGAGCACGAAATAAGAACCCTGGCAATCATCCCACTGGCTGTCAAGGGTCAGACCATTGGTATTATTGAGTTGGAAAGCTGGGATGAAGAACACCACTACTCTCAAGATGAAATCAACTTATTGACCACGTTAGCAAACCAGGCTGCAATTTCACTGGAGAACGCCCGTCTTTACGAGGAACAAATCGAGACCGCCGAGGAGCTTCGTCAGTTGGACATACTCAAATCCCAATTCCTGGCTAATATGTCCCACGAGTTGCGCACGCCGCTCAACTCCATCATCGGTTTCTCGCGCGTGATCATGAAAGGTATCGACGGGCCGGTCACCGATATCCAGCAGCAAGACCTCTCTGCAATTTACAGCGCCGGACATCACCTGCTGAAGATGATCAATGATATTTTGGATATTTCCAAGGTCGATGCCGGCAAGATGGAATTGGCATTCGAGGATGTTAGCCTGCCAGATATCATTGACACGGTGATGACTACAGCTCGAGGCCTGGTAAAAGACAAGCTTGTCAGGCTGATTACCGTCATCGCCGATGATTTGCCAAACGTAACTGCCGACTCAACCCGCGTGAGGCAGATTCTGCTCAACCTGCTCGCTAACGCCGCTAAATTCACAGACGAAGGCAGCATTACAGTGACAGCCCGGAAACAAACCAATTCCCAAGGCCAACCAGAAATCTACATCAGCGTTGCGGATACCGGCATAGGCATCGCTCCCGAAAATCACGCGAAGCTCTTCCAGCCCTTTATGCAAATAGATGGTTCCCCCACCCGCAAAACAGGCGGCACAGGCCTGGGACTTTCTATCACGCGCCTGCTGGTGGAGTTGCACGGTGGTGAGATCGGGGTGGACAGTGAGGTCGGGAAAGGCAGCACATTCTATTTCACCCTGCCGCTTGCCAGCAAAACACCGCCGCCCCCTGATGTCGAAGGGAGCACCACCATCCTGGCAATCGACGACGACCCGCAAGTCATTCAACTCTATGAGCGTTATCTCAGCGATTCGGGATACCAGGTCATTTCATTGACTGATCCATCCAAAGCGTTAGAATACGCTCGAGAAATCCAACCCTTTGCCATCACACTGGATATTCTATTGCCAGACCACGATGGCTGGCAGCTCCTCCAAGACCTGAAAAGTGCCCCTGAAACGAAACATATCCCGATAATCATTTGCAGCATTCTGGAAGATACAGGCAAGGGACTCAAACTGGGAGCATCTAATTACCTGACCAAGCCTATCCTGGAAGATGATTTGATGAGAGCATTGAATCGGATCAGTGCGTGAGGCGTGTTACCACGTTTCAGGCTTAGCTCACCAAGCTTCGCACATCACGCTCACTACCTTTTTCTTTACCCCAAGAGTCACAGGTATGTGAATCGCCTGTGACATTTGGGGTATTGTGTCTTTTGTGCCCATTCAGGTATCCTTTTCCGAAGAATACACTTTAGTTCGGTCCACCAAAAGGGAACATTGTGCGTCTTATGAAGTCAGCACCAACAAAACTGAATTGTAAATGGTAAATGGTGAATTATAAATTGTAAATGCTGTATGCACTTCATTTACAATTTACCATTCACCATTTACCATTTCATTCCTCCCTGCATAATTCAGATGACGCACTTTGGGGGGCAAAAAAGCATTTATGGGAATAGCTTGAATTTCCCGAACCGCAA
>JBDRGC010000430.1:0-26483 GCA_043818215.1 Chloroflexota bacterium
CGGGTGGAGCCACCCATCGACACTGGCAACAGTGTTATCCGCGGCCCCCCGGCCCCCAATTCTGCGGGAGTCACGCATCGACACTGGCAACAGTGTTATCCGCGGCCCCCCGGCCCCCAATTCTGGGGGAGTCACCCTCCCAAAGTTGGGGGGAGCCTCGTACTCAACCCAACCCTGGGGAGAGCCCGTGTTGCTCCCCCCAGGATTGGGGCACAGGGGGGGCCGAACGGTTACTTCTAATTTTGGGGATATGTATATTGTGACTGACGACAGTGGGAATGTTTGCGCATTGCGCCAGGCAATCATAGAGATTTCTCGGATGCAATGCCTGCCCAAATTGAAAGGTGAGACGCATCTGTTGAGCAATCCCTCTCACCTTCCCTTGGGGTCAAGTGCATTATATGACAGCGAGGGAGGCTGGTCAAATTTGTTTGTAGACTCTCCAATAAGCGGGAGAGTGTTCCCAATCCGGCAGCGGAAAGCGGGCAGCGGACTGTAACGGAGTAGCGGAAGGCTGCGAGCAAGTCCGCAACTTCGCTAAAATCCGTTCCCGAGTTGTCAGGTTCTCTCTCCTGTAATATGGAACGGACACGGAATTTTGATAGTTTTGGCCTGAAAATCTGTGTGGATCCGGGGTATTTTCCGCATATGGTGGTGTGGTCGGAATGGAACGCGAACACTTTGTGTTTGTTTGAAGAGTTGTTCGATTTGCAGAAATAGGACTTTCGCTTTGCCTGCCCATGGCATGACCGTGTTGAGTATAATCAGGATGATCAGGATCAGGTTTTGATGGAATTAATCCTGCATGGATTATCTGTTGAATAAGCGATCAAGTTTTTGAGTAATTTTCATATCGAGGAGGTTTGTCATGCTGATCTTTCAATTTCACCACTACATCAAACCCGAGTTTGTAGAAGCCTACAAAGCTGCCATTTTGGCAAATGTACGCGAGACGGTGAAGGAACCGGGCATCATCCGTTTCGAAGTTTTCCAGGATAAAGAGGATCCTGCTCATTTCAGTATCTTAGAAATCTACCAGGACGAGACCGCCAGAGAATTACAACTGGAAACGCCGCATTTTCTGAAATTCAAGGAGGCATATCTCGGTCAGGAAATGGGTGCCCGGAAGGGGTGTGGGAATCAATTCGAGATGCTTTTTCTTGAGCAGGCTGAGTGAAGGTAAGATTATTTTTTAATGCTAAAACGATCCACAATCTGATTACCACGAGTTACGAATTGAAAAGTGATTTGATCAGGTGAGGCTTCTACTAGCATCACACCGTAATCGTCCCGATACCGGACCTGACTTCCGGGTATGGGCGCATCAAAATTATGGCGCGGGCCGCCACCCAAGCCATTGACAAAATAAGGGAAACCATCCACGCTGAGTCTCTCGTAAACATGACTATGCCCCCTGATAACGGCAGTCGCTCCCCATTCCTGATAGGCCCATTGTGCCCAGTTAATCGATCCATCACCAGAAGATGAATACGGCGGTTGGTGTATATAAACGATTTTCCAGGGTGATGATGAAGCAGCTAATTTTTTTTTCTTGAAGCCATTGCGCCTGCACAGAAGATCGCCCAACCCCATCTGGTTCGCGGCTATCGCTATCGATTGCAAAAAGATGTACAGGTCCCCACACGAAATCGTAATATCTTTCATTGCCTGGTAAAGTAAAGTAATCAAAATACGGCAGCGCCTTAGAAGTTGTCCAGTCGTGATTACCTAAAGTAGGGAAGAACCGGTTCACGTCGGCCCCATCCCCATACTGACCCACATACGGATAGATATATGTATGGAAGTATTGTCCGATATTCTTATCAATCGTCTCAGCCGCACCATCGGGATGATTATTATCTCCCGTCGTAATGATGAAATCCGGAGACCAATTTTTGATCATGTTAGCTACATCTCGTTCTAGATCACCAGCCAAGCCATAGTCTCCGATAACGGCAAACCGGGTGATTAATGGCGGTGTGGCTGCCAGCGGCACCTTCGAAGTCGGAGTTGGTACAACCGTAGAAGTGAGCGCCGACAGGTTTGCTTCTACAGTGGGTGAAGGTTGCGAGAATCCTTCATCAACCGCAATCAGGGTGGGAGTTGATGTACTCGTGAAATCGGTGAGTTCTGCCTGAGGGGAATCTTGGACCTCCTCAGAAACGGGCTCGTTGGGAATATCAATAAAGGGGATATTGCACATCTGGCTGCTGAGAGCCAGAAGAGCAATGACCAATCCCAGTGGAATCTTTTTAAATTGGCCTGACATTTTCATGATTCACACGCACCCGGCGCACGTGTCACCCACATCGTCCCGTCGTCCTTCCGGGAGTGCAGGAGAGTGCAGGTGTGTTCCTACGGGATCATGTTTCACGGCCATTGCCTTCGGGCGTCAGGGATGGGTTGATCGAGTTGATACGCACCAGTTCCTGTGTCGTCTTCGTGAGGTAGGTTTCGTCGATCGAAAAATTTGGTTGTGCCATGCGAACCTCCAGTGGGGGGAAAATGGATATGGTCTACACCTTCCCACGCCCGCGTTTGGTCTACCTGGCTGTATTCTCATGCTGGCGGGGTTGGCGATTTTGGGGTGGAATTATTTTCTTGGAATAAAATGCAAAAACACACACCCCCAATTTATCAAGAGCCACCGATGGGAGTTGAACCCATAACCTATCGCTTACGAAGCGATTGCTCTGCCTATTGAGCTACGGTGGCGCGGTGGAGATTATATCAGGCAAGTGGTGAAGTGGGCAAGTGGGGCGAGTGGGGCGAATGGCGAGTGGGTGAGTGGCGGGTGGCGAATGGCGAGTGGGGCGAGTGGCAGGAAATCTAAAAACATGCAAAGGAGAATAGATGCGTATAGCCATAATTCCATGTCATATCAATCTTGCCTTCACCATTCGAGCACGTCGCGCCGAGTATTGCTAGTACACGTGTGGGGAAATCCTTTGGCAGTCAATGTCATTAAGTTAAGCCATCGGCGGATCACGGATCCGCCTGGAGCGTGAAAATAAAGTTTTGCTCCTGTCGGATCCGTCCCGCAAGGGGATGCTGCGCGATGATCCGACAGCCACCTGCCCTTAAATTAATGACATTGATTTTGGCAGTTGCAGAGTGCCTCGCCCAGACTGTTTCAAACTCGTCGAGTTTGCAGTACTTTGTGTCATAATCTCAGACTGCATGAGGATTTCCGCTCACCAGCTAACCTTTACGCACCGGCTGCCGCAGCACAGTCTTCATCTTCTCCGGTGCGACGCGGCGCGGGTCGCTGAGATAGATCTCGTGGTGTTTGCCATTTTCCACGAATCCATTATTGGGGATGAACTCACTGTGCATCTTCGCGAGGACAGGCCCCTCGTCATCATAAGAGCCGATGTGCATGATCTGCACCGATAATCCCTCATGGTAATGTTCCAGCCGGGCTTTGTCCAGCGCGGCAGGATTCTTGGCTTTGCGCACCTGCGCGACAGCATTGTCAAAAAACTCAGCCGTGATCCAGTCTGGCGTCATGATCATCATCGTCCAATCCCAGGCGGATTTCTCGCGGGTGAGGTAGGTCTCCATATCCTCCGCCCACCAGAGTCCCTCCAGCGGCGGGACAGTGTAGTCTTTTTCCAGGTCTTTCTTGCTCAGGAATTTGATCTTGTAAGCCACCGCATAGAGCGACTCGACAGCATTCTTGTATTCCTGCGCCGTGTTGGGGTCGCCGTGTCCGTCAACCATGACAAACTGAATTTCAGGCACATCAACTGTTTCAAATTTCTTGGGGGGATTATAGAGATGCTTCAGGGTTTTCTTGAAATCAACTTTTATCATTTTTTTTGTTCTCCTTGTTTCGTTTCAGTTATTCCAGATTTGAATAGCAATGTAGCCGAGATTTCCAAATCTCGCCGTGCGGGATATGGAAATCCCGGCCACATGGCAATAATTACGAAACGAATTCCCATACCGGGAATTACTGGTATCGTTTCAATACCCACAGTGTACAAGATTAAGCGGGGGAAGAAAGGGGGCTGCGAAAGCGGAAAAATGATGGAAGCTGAATCCAACGCCAAGTGGTAAATGTGGGGCTTAAAGATCACATTACGAGCTAATATCGAATACATAACCTGTGCCCCGAACATTGGTAATCCAGTCACTTCCCTCTGGGAATGTTGCCAATTTTCGGCGCAAGCGGCTGATCAACGGGCGTAGGACTTCGGGGGCCTCCCAATCTGTAATTTCGTACCCTTGCACCATAAACACCAGCTCGCTGTGGGTCATTACACGGCCCTGATTCTCGATCAAGACTTTCAGTAATTTACCCTCCGTAGGGGTCAGGCTAACCTTGTCGCTGCCGCGCCAGATCTCACGCCGCGTCAAATCCAACATGATTCCATTTGGGAAGGTGACTATCTGCCGTCCAGAGACGGACGATTGGGTCACACCTTCAACATCTCGCAATTGCTGCAACGATGCTTCCAACTGGTTTAGCAGCAGACGCTTATGTTGCACCTCTGTCAGGCGGGACAGACCGGCAACAACACTGCTGAGTATCTCCTGCGGAGAAGATGGTTTTATCAAGTAATCGTGTGCCCCCTGGCGGAGCGCTTCAATGGCTGACTCCATCGAGCCGTGGGCCGTAAGCAATATGACCAAGGTATTGGGTGCGATCTCCGATGCTGTGCGCATCACCTCGATGCCGTCCATTCCAGGCATCTTGATATCAAGCAGCATCAAGTCAAATTCAGCCTCACGAAGCGCATCGAGAGCTGCCTGTCCACTGGCTGCATCCGTCACGTTGTAGCCTTCTCGCTTAAGAATATCCGCCAGCGAGATACGAGCAGTCTTTTCATCATCGACAACTAATATATTCGCTTTCATATTTACCCTCCTAATGGGTAGATGTTTCTTCTAAAAAAGAGAGGCATGGGCTGCGAAATACGCCTACGGCATAATTCGAATCCACCTTCCTCCGCTATTTGCTAGAGCCCTATGGGTAGAGATATTTGAAATTTGGCCCCGTGTGCATCCTGGGGCAGTAAGTCAAGAGTTCCGCCATGTGCCGTTATGATCCCATAGCTCACCGTGAGTCCCAATCCCAACCCTCCTTCTCTAGAACTGGTAAAGGGTTCGAAAATACTTGCCCTCTCAGCCTTTGGCACACCTGCGCCTGTATCCTCTACACATATTATAACCTGATTGTCTATCAAATTGGTTTCAATGAATAACACACCGCCATCGGGCATGGCTTCCATAGCATTCAGAACAATATTGACAATCACTTGTTGGATCTGATTCCCTGTCACTAGTACTGCGGGCAGATCGCGAGTCAAGTGCTTTTGCAAGCGGATATTTTGACCTTTGAGTTGTGTTTCCAAGAGTTGCAATACCCGTTCTACTAATTCGTTCACGTGTATCGGGCTGCGGTCCAGTGCGCTGGGACGATAGTAATCTAGCATGCGCTTGGCAACTTTCATCAGACGATCCAGCTCTTCGGCGGCCAACGAGATGTAGTTTTGCAACTCCTTCTGTGAAAGCTTGCCATGCTCAATCAAGTGTAGACAATTACGCACAGACTGTAAAGGGTTATTTATCTCATGGGCGATGGAGGCTGTCAACCGGCCAACAGCTGCCATCTTTTCTGCCTGGATCAGGGCCTGCTGTGACTCTTCCAACTGGCGGACATGGGCGCGCAATTCTGAATAGAGATGAGCGTTTTCCAAAGCGATGGCCGCCTGCCGCGAGAAAATCGTCAACATATCCAGGTCTGCGTTCGTGAAGAGGGCTTCCCCAGCAATGCGCCCAACTATGATAAGGCTGCGCTGGCTCCCGAACGAGTTTGGCACACACATCACAGAAACTAAACCATGCCTGGAAAGCACAGCTTGCGTTTCAGGGTCATCAGGGGCGTCCAGGCTCAATTTTAGAGGTTCGTTCAGAGCAGCCACGTGGGAGATCCATTCATCCGCATCTGCCGATAACGATGTGCCGCGTTCGTTGACGGATTGAATTTCGTCGCCATCCGCAGCCTGTATATAGAAACCGGCGCAAGTACAGTCAAGATGCTCACAGGCCATATCCAATAATAAAATTTGTAAGCGTTCGGGGTCTTTTTCAGAAAATAGAGATTCGGTGATAGCAAACAATGGTTGCAATGCGCGTAGACGCTGCATTTCTTGTTGGCGCCGTTTCTCTTGCAGGGCACGCTCCACACTTTGCACAAGCTCTGCGCCATAAAATGGCTTCAACACCATGCCATCGGCTCCCCGTTGGAGCGTCTCGACGGCTGTATCCACAGTGCCATATCCTGTCATAATTACGACTGCTAGATCAGGTTGGATATGACGCGCAATTTCCATAAGTTGGAATCCATCCATCTCGGGCATGCGTATATCAACCAGCAATAAATCCACCCGCTCTTGCTCGAGCAGGTCGATACCATCTCTAGGGCGGTTGAAAGCGGCAACTTGATATCCGGCGCGGGTCAACAAACGCTGGCAGAGGCGCGTCACGCCTATCTCGTCGTCTACGATCAAAATAACTGACTCGGTAATTGGTTTCATCGGATTAAATATGGTATCTGCTTCGAGGACAGAGGGCAGAGGGCAGAGGGCAGAGGGCAGAGGGCAGAGGGCGCCGCGGGTGCATTCTGAATCGTGATGATACTAAATATGCACTGGCAGCCAGACCATGAAAATGCTCCCTTTTCCGGGTGTGCTGCTTACATCGATCATGCCGCCGTGGTCTTGGATAATTCCATAGCTGACAGAAAGACCGAGGCCTGTACCTTTGCCAGGCGGTTGGGTACTAAAGAAAGGTTCGAATATACGTCCCAAATTCTCTGGGGAAATTCCCTGACCGGTGTCCTGTATCTTCACAGTCACCCATTCCTGGTCGTCGCGCTCACGTGGCATGGTTGTCAAGCTGAGAATTCCGCCATTGGGCATAGACTGGTGAGCATTATGTAGCAGGTTTAGCAAAACCTGCTTGATCTGTTCACGATCAACCATTATCCGCGGCAGATCGTTCCACAACTCCAAGCGGAATTCCACTCGCGATGTGTGCGCCAGGTGTTGAACAAGTGCAATTACATCGCTCAGTATGTCGTTGAGATCGGCGTGATCGCGGAATCCCTCTCCGGGCCGGGAAAAATCCAAAAGTCGCCTCACCACTTCTCGTGCCCGCCAGGCCTCCCGCAGCACCAGCTCCAGGTCTGCCCGTTGCGGGCTGTCAGCGGGGATGTCATCCAACACTAATTCGACAAATCCTGCCACGGTGGTCAGGGGGTTATTAAGTTCATGCGCAACGCCGGCAGCCATCTCGCCAACGGCAGCCAATCGAGCCGATTGGATCAAACGCTCATTGGTAATACGCTCGGATTCAATATGTGCCTGAAGTTGCTGATAGCGGAGAGCATTCATTATCACACTGGATAAGGTTCCTGCCAGGGCTTCTAGAACCAACAAGTCGTTATCAGAAAACGCATCTTTGCGGACTCTTTCGACATTGATAACCCCTAAAATTTGATCTCCTTCGTACAGGGGGACACACATCTCGGAACCGGACTGCCAGCCTGAATAGACCACATAATCTGGGTCGAGGCTGGTATCGTTGACCAAACGGCTTTTCTTACTCCTGATAACCTGTCCTGTAATCCCTGCCCCTATCGGGTTTTTATAACCGCGCTTAATTAAATGCGCTCCAGCTCCTCCGACGCCTTCCACCACCAAGTATTCCCCGCTTTCATCTGCAATTAACACAGCAGCCAGTTCATAGACAAACTGCTCGGCCATCAAGTCGGCTGCTGTTTGGGAAATCTCAGCGATATCCGTCAGGCCGACGACACGGGCAGCAACTTTATGAAGAAGTTCCAAATCGCGCGCCCTTTTGCGAGTCTCAGCGTGCAGGCGGACGTTTTCAATCAACCCAGCCAGGTGACTGGCGATCACCACCAGCAACTGCTCATCATGAGATGAGAATGCATTCGATTCATTAGATTCAAGATTCATTACCCCAATGACTTTGCCGCGATATTTGAGGGGAACTGTTAATTCGGATCGTACGCCAGGGTTTATGTCGAAATATCGCGGCGATCTGCCAACATCACCCAATCGCATGGGTAGTCCAGTCTCGATCACATATCCAGACAAACTACGATCAACCGGGACGATGAGAAGCGATGAGTGATAGGCTTTTTCTCCAAATTCTCGTAACGTTTTCCCATCTGGGGATAGCAACAACAACGAGACTAAATCGGTATCGAAGATTCTTCGCAACCGGCGGATGATTCGTCTGGCGACTTCATCGGCGTTTACGCTAATAGAAGCAGCGGAAGCTAATTCGTTCAATATAGCTAGTTTTTCTAAATGCTGTGAGGCCTCAGCAAGCGCCATGGTGGTTTCGATCAATGGGGCGATATGCTTTGCAACGAGTTCGGCTTGATGGGCGCTGTTCGTATCGAAGGCATTTGGATGAGCAGACACTAAACATACTATACCAATCGCCCGCTTACCAACCAACAGCGGAATACAAATCCAAGAGCCTTTTCCATTTCCGAAATCCGGCATCAAGGGACAGGGGCCGGCTGTGCAAATATCGCAGATCATTACGCCCGCCTGGGATCGGATTATCTCAGCAAGATGAGCGTTCTCATTTATTGACACCTGCCATCCCGGTTCCATTCCGGCAAGTTCTCCTACCGCCTCCAGCCGGATATTATCTCCGTATCGAAGCCCAATACAGGCCGTATCACAGGGCATATAACGCGCCAATATCGTTAAAATCCGTTCCAGTACACCCGGTAAATCATAAGATACCCCCGCATTCAATTTGATCAACAAGTCTGCTAAAGTGATTTCTGCGGAGAACGAGGAATAATGTTGAGGAATTGCTCCTCGAGCAATTACCCTGACAAAATTTCGAGCGGTTTTATCCAGTTGATTCGCTCCCACCAAAAGTGCGGTTCGAAAAGTTTGATTGGGGAACAGATACACCCTTTGGCAACCTAGTGCATAAGCCATAGTCCCGGTTTGACGGGATCGGGTACGGCCAGTTGTGTTCTCGCCAGCCAACCAGGTAGATACACTTGGATTGTGAATGAATTCTACGAAAGAAGACTTGCCAGACTTTGTGAGACCATGACAACCGTCAATCTCCCAGGTGTTATCTAAACGCGTTAATAAAATCGCCCATCTCGCGTTGGTTAACCTACAAGTATCCTTAAGTTGCATCGCAAAAAATTCTAGCTTATTTGTCAGCATACTTTTTTGTCCCTCTCATTCGAAATCCAGGTGGGTAAGTGATGACGAATCACAAAGTGCTCTAGCCGCCGTCCTTCGCGAAGCATCCCAGTGGGACGGCGGCGGGGACGCCGCTGGGAGCATCTTTGAAATAGCCCGCCACTTACTTTTTTCCACTACCGAAATCCTATCACCCTAATGGTTTTTTGAATGACACTTTTGTGGTATAGACTTTAAGAATAAGATTTTGAGTCCGCGTGTCATTGCGAAGCAGCTGTACCGCTGAAGCAATCTCATCCTTGCCAAGTGCGAGATTGCTTCAGCGGCGAATCTGCTTCGCACACTTGTCCCTTTGGGAATGACATCCGAGTAAGTAGAGTCAAAAACATTATCTTATCATCTATATCCCATCTGGAATTTGAAGTGTTGGCAGCAGCATATCTAACTCATTCAACAATTCCAGGTCGGCTTGGGTGGGAGCATCCATATATGGTTTTAGCAAATCTATCATCTCCCGCAGACGCGCTTCATGGCGAAAGAAGGCGGCATGAGCTTCGGGGTCCCTTTGTAACTCATTCAGGTAATTTTCCCACTGCCTGAGCCGAGACCGGAATTCCCATTGAGCTTTACGTCCCCAGGCAGCCCGCCACCTAGATAGGGTACGTTCCAATTGGGTTTCTATATGCGCCAACTGCGCGCTTTGGGATGGGGTAAGACATCTGCTCCGAGATCGTTCCAAAGAAAGCAGTAATCCACCCAAAGTCAGGCGTGAGTAGGCTGGTTCCCCAAGAGGGGAGGCAGCACTCAAAGGCCAATATAATTCCTTCGATAGCAGATAAGTCTCTAATTCACATATACTTGCTTGCAGGTAGCCCAAATCATACTCGCAAGAAGGCATGGTTACTTCCTTGCATCAGCCAACACAGTTTTGACAGCCTCGATCAATTTTTGAGGAGTTGTGGGCTTGGTCATGTATTTGGTTGCTCCTAAATTTCGAGCCTTGATCTGTTGTTCAAGCCCCGTGATAGCAGACAGCACGATGACGGGAGGCATGGGAGCCAGGGCAACCTGCAATGAAAGCAGAATGTCAAATCCCGAGCGCTCAGGCATCATCAAATCCAAGACAATCACATCGATGGCGCGGTCGCGCTGAAATGTTCTGTCGATTTGATTGCCCACCTCTTCCCAGGAAGCAGCCGTAATCACGCTAAACCCGTTACGCTCCAACGCCAGTTTCAACAAATCTAGGGTATCACGATCGTCGTCTATGACCAGAACCTGTGGGGATGATTTTCTCATAGCTCAATTCTCCTCAGCTTTGATTTTACTATGAAGTTGCGGGATTCCCAATATTAAAGCCAAAGGAATATTCACTACCGGACACTTTTTCATCGGACACGGAATTACCCTTCGGGCACGATGTCACGGATTGGACGGACACCGTGCCGGTACGGCGTAGAAACCGCTCGTTTTGACAAGATTTGGCGCCATTTGCCCTTGAAGAAAGCGCAATTCAGGGGCAAGGCATGCCCGCCCTATCAGCTTTCAAAACAGAAGAATCCGTGATACACCTGCACTCACCTGCACTTGCCGCAGGTGCAAGTATGTAGCGCAGGTACAAGTGTCCGTGCAATCCGTGTCCCATTTCTCTCCGCTATAAATAAGTGTCCGGTAACAAGATGGAATATGAACAGCTTGACACGGTCAAGATTATCTTTTATTCTACAACTGGCTGGTTGGTCAATTTGCCGAAGCCAAAACTAACAGCTTTATATCCCCTCATCCTGATGGAGAAAACTATGATCGCCTGGCTGAACTTTGCAATTCTCATCATCTCTACCTTACTCACCTTTTACTTCTACGTCAAAAGTGCTGGCCCTGCCGCGCTGGAGAAAAAGATTGGGCCAACCGCCTACCAGAAATGCACTCGCTACCGGATACTTTCTGGGATTCTTATGACCCTGGTGGGAATCAACTATGTGGTTTACGCCTTCTACCCGCTCCCATTTTCGCTGCCGCTTACCTTTCCCTGGCCCTGGTGGGTTTCCGCTTTGATCGCCATACTGATCGCTATTCCAGCAGGCTATCCCTGGGTACGCGGGATGAAGGACGCCGGTGAAGAGACCATGCTGGTCAAAAAAGAACACACCCTTTATAGTGGTATCTACGCAAAGATTCGTCACCCGCAGGCCGCCGGGGAAGTTTGGTATTGGTGGGTGTTTGCCTTTCTGTGCAACTCGCCCTTCCTGGCAATCTACTCCTTCGTCTGGCTGCCGTTCTTTCATCTCATGTCCCGCGCCGAAGAGCGCGATTTGCTCATCCGCTACGGGGAATCCTACCGCACATATATGCAGAATACCGGCATGTATTTCCCCAAGAGGTAACAGGTTATGGCAACCGTTTTCATGCAATGGCTGGAAACCAAACCCAAGGATTACGACCGCGGCATCCAACTGCTCACTCTGGGGCGACTGACTCCCCTCAAAGAAAAAATCGCCGCTGACTATATTCGCGATGGAACCCGGGTGCTTGAAATCGGCTGCGGGACGGGTACGTTGACCAAGATGATGGCTGACAGCGGCGCTACTGTGACCGCGATCGATACATCCCCTGGAATGCTCGCGGAAGCTGAAAGGGGGCTGGAGCTTGAAATTGCAGAGGGGCGCGTGACCCTGGAGTTAATGGATGCCACCCAAATAGGAGATCACTTACCGCCTGCATCTTTCGACTTGATCGTCTCCACCCTGGTTTTCAGCGAGATTCAACCCGAGGAGCAGCGCTATATCCTGGAATCATGCAAAGGCTTGCTTTGCCCCGGTGGCCGTCTGCTCATCGTCGATGAAGTCATACCCTCGGGTTGGATCAACCGCATTCTTTACTTCACTATTCGCTTTCCACTGGCATTGATCACCTGGCTGCTCACCCGCACCACCAACACTGCTTTGCAAGAATTCGACTCGCTGCTCACCCAAACCGGTTACCAAACTGCTATCCCCATCTCACGCCTCGGCGGCAGTCTTCTCTTGTACGAAGCCATTCCTGCCCAATCTCCAATCTCTAATCTCCAATCATCTATCCACCGCTTACAACACCGCGTCACTCTCCGCACCATCATCATCGACCTGTGGACGTTATTCTTCCGCATCATACCCCCCTACCCCAAGGTGAAGCCCGGTCTTTACGCCATCGGGGAACCCAATAATAAATCCCCCGTGCTGGTCACCGGCAACTTCGACCTGACCGTACGCAGGATGGTTAAGGCCATCGACGGCAAAGTCAATGGCTGGCTACTGGTGGCCGACTCAGCAGGCATCAATGTGTGGTGCGCTGCGGGCGGGGGCTACTTCACTGCCGAGAAAATCATCGCAGCGGTGAAGTCATCCCATCTGGAAGAGTTCGTTGAACATCATTCGTTGATCCTGCCTCAGTTGGCAGCCAACGGCGTTGACGGCTGGAAAATCCGCACAGAGACTGGCTGGGGCGTCCGCTGGGGGCCGGTGAAGGCTGAAGACATCTCTGAATACCTGGCCGCCAAACGCAAAAAGACGGACGAAATGCGTTGGGTGCAGTTCCCCATCAAAGATAGGCTGGAAATGGTCACTGTGACGCTGGGTTTCTACAGCCTGATGATCCTGGTGCCAGTGCTGATCTTCTGGCGACAGATGTTCTGGCCCATCACAGCCAGCCTGCTTGGGTTATCCTATTTCTACGCGGTCGTCCATCCCTGGCTGCCGGGCCGCGATGGCCTATGGAAATCCATTCCGTTAACCATCATTGCCCTGACCGGATTATTCATATATTCATACTTCATTACCCTATTACCCCCACACCAACTATTCAATTGGATCATCGGCCTGACCGCTCTTTCCGTCTTCATCGGGGCAGAATTGCAAGGCATGTCCCCGTTAATGCGCGGCGAGCAAGCCAATTGGGGCTGGGAAGTGGGTATTGGTGTAGCGCTGGGTTTGGTGTATTGGTTGGTATTCTTGCTGGAATAAAATCATGTCCAACGACGCTCCCACTTACTTGTCATCCCTCGCCGAACACTGGCACATTGCACGTACCCTGCGAGGTTTGCAAATCCACTTCGACCCCAAAAAATGCACCGGCATCTGGCAGTGTTATGAGGTTTGCCCCATCGGCTGCTGGAAACCCGACCGTGATCGCCGGGTGGCGATTCACCAAAACGCAGAATCATGCATCGCCTGCGGGGCCTGCATACTGCAATGCCCTGAGGGCGCGATCAAGTTGGAATAGAACCGTTCATGATTAGCTCAGGCGGCGGATCACGGATCCGCCGCCTGAGCTAAAGAAGGAACCAACACAAGCAAGGAAGGAAATAGTTCTTCCCCTGCTCCGGGCGGATTCGCAATCCGCCCAACCGCTCCCCTCGCTCCAGGCGGATTCGCAATCCGCCCCAACCATTTACACTCAGGAGTAACCAACATGCCATCAGCAACTTGGCCCGTCCACGTAGACCCCGCTCATCTCTACTTTATCACCACCAGAGCTGTTCGGGGAGCACAAATATTCCACCGCGATGTAATCAAGCGCATTCTGATAGACAGCCTAAACGCTGGACGAATTCTAAAACAATATGAACTTTTTGCCTTCGTGATCATGCCCAATCATATTCACATCATCATCAGATGTTTGGACATATATACGCCCGCTGATGTTGTCCGCGAGTTCAAGAAGGCAACGGCCAACCTGATCATCCGACAATATGAAGTAGAAGGTAATCAGGAGGTTCTGACTTTCCTGGTCAGCGCCGTAAAACGAAAGCACAAACAACGGTACGCTGTTTGGGAAAGTGAGTACCAGGCCAAGAATATCTTCTCGTCAGCATTTCTGCAAGAGAAACTCGAATACACCCACAACAATCCGCTTCAACCCCACTGGAGACTGGCTGAAACTCCTGAAGAGTACATCTGGTCAAGTGCTCGCTTTTACCTGACCGAAGAACGCGCACTGATTCCTCTGAGCGACGCGCGTGAACTGTTGGTGTAATCCTATTAGCCCACGCTCAGGCTGCGGATCACGGATCCGCAGCGAGCGAGGAAGGAGCCAACGCGAGCAAGGAAAGTAATAGTTCTCCCCTCGCTCCGGGCGGATTCGTAATCCGCCATGAGCAGCGAAAGAGTCAATTCTCACCGTTCAGGCGGCGGATCCGTGATCCGCCGCGAGCAAGAAAGTATCCGTCGCGAGCAAGGAAGGTGACAGTTCTCCCCTCGCTCCGAGCGGATTCGTAATCCATCACGAGCAACAAAAGGGACAATTCTCCCGCTCAGGCGGCGGATCACGGATCCGCCGCGAGCGAGGAAGGATCCGCCGCGAGCGAGGGGAGGTGACAGTTCTCCCCTCGCTCCGGGCGGATTCGTAATCCGTCGTGAGCAGCGAAAGGGTCAATTCTCACCGTTCAGGCGGCGGATCACGGATCCGCCGCGAGCAAAAAAGGATATAACGTGAGAAACGAAAGTGATAGTTCTCCCCTTGCTCCGGACGGATGCGCATCCGCCCAGCGATCACAAACTATTTGACAAAGCCCAAAACTTGCCTATAATGATATTCGACTGACCAGTCAGTTTAGCGCCAGCGGAGTGTATGCAACCATGTCCCCACGCCCAGATGTGAGCGAAGAACGCAGAAATCAAATCGTTGAAGCCGCCACCAGAGTTTTCGCCCGTTTGGGATTCAATAAAGCCCGAATGGACGATATCGTGGACGAGTCTGGGTTGAGCAAAGGGACGCTCTACTGGTATTTCAAGAGCAAAGACGATATTATCACCGCCATCCTGGATAGCATGTTCAAGCGGGAAGTCGCCCGTATGAACGAATCGCTAGGCAGCGATCTCTCGGCAAAGGAGAGATTGATAGCCTTTACAGAATTCATCATAGAAGATATTGTGAAAATGAAACCCCTGCTACCGATATTATTCGAGTTCTGGGGGCTGCTAATGCGCCGAAAGACTGTCAAACAGGTGCTTGGCCAATACTACCTTAGTTACATGAATGCTGCTACACCCATCATCCAACAGGGAATCGACCAGGGTGAGTTTCGCCCAGTTGACCCCGACAGCGTGGCGATTGCGATTGGGGCCATATTCGAGGGCACGATTATCTTGTGGGCCTACGCACCCGAAACCATCGAGTTAAATAAACATATAAAAACAAGCATTGATTTGATTATCGAAGGATTGGAAGTCAGGTAAGCTAGATAATAAAAGGAGACACAAAAATGGAAATCATCATTCTGGTAGTTGTAATGGTCATCGTTGGCTTGATCATGGGCGTGATCGCTGGAGCTATATGGAAAGACAACCGCCCCATTGGTGTGCAGGGCGATTACATCGTGGCCGTGATCTCTGCTGTACTCATCGGCTTGCTTGACTGGTACGTGATTCCCGCCATGGGATTCAGCAACACCATGAAGTATCTCGGTGTGGCTATGGAACCGGCTCTCGGCGCGCTGGCCGTGCTGTGGGTCATTCGCAAGGCCAAGCAGTGAAATGCAGTATTCAGTTTTCAGTACTCGGTGAACAATGTACACTGGCAACTGAACACACAATGTCATTTAGTTACTGGCTTTCAACGCCGGTTGAGTAGCGGAGGCACACGTTTTTCGTGCTGGAGCGTACACCTGCACTGCGTGCAGCGCAAGTGTCGAAATCAAGCGGATTTACGTGAATATAATGTTTTTTAGCAATCCCGTTTGGTTTCGATACGGTTCTCCGCAAGCTCCAAACCTACTCAACCCGCACTCTCGTTTTATTAACTTAATTACATCGACTGAACACTGAACACTGAACACTGAAAACTGAACACTGGTAACTAATGACTGACCCCATCATCCACACCCAATCTCTCACGCGTGATTTCAAGCAGACCCGCGCCGTGGACTCCCTGGATTTGAGCATCCAGCCCGGGGAACTCTTCGGGTTGGTCGGCCCCGATGGAGCCGGGAAAACCACCACCCTGCGCCTATTGGCGGGTCTGCTCAATATCACCGAGGGGTCAGCCACGGTTGCAGGATATGATCTGGCGAGTCAATCCGAAGAAATCAAGAAACAAATCGGGTATATGGCCCAGCAGTTCAGCCTGTACGCCGAACTCTCAGTAGTGGAAAACCTGGCTTTTTTCTCGGATCTGTACGATGTAAAAAGAAGCGAACTAAAAGCGCGCACGAAACGCCTGCTGGAGTTCGCCGGCCTGACGGAGTTGGAAGACCGCCGCGCGGATCAGCTCTCCGGCGGGATGCAGAAAAAACTAGCCCTGGCATGCACCCTCATCCACCAGCCGCCGATTCTGCTGCTTGACGAACCCACCACCGGAGTAGATCCGGTTTCCCGGCGAGAGTTCTGGAATATCCTCACCGACCTCCACCTGGAGGGAACCACTATCATTGTCAGCACCCCTTATATGGACGAAGCTGACCGCTGTTCGACGGTGGGGCTGATGTACGAGGGGCGGTTAGTGATGTGCGCGCCCCCACAGCAAATCCGCGCCCAAATCGAAGGCGACCTGATCAAATTGTATCCCGATGATCGGCAAACAGCCCGCGCCCTGATTGTTAATCTTCCCGGCGTGCTCGAAGTCCAAACTTATGGCGAAGCCCTCCACGTGCTGGTCGACTCGGCCAAGAAGCGTCTCCCAAAAATCGAAAAAGCGTTGAAGCAACAGGGCATCGCTTACCACGGAGCACGTCTGGCCCCTGCCCGCATGGAGGAGGCGTTCATCTCATTGATTAGGAAAATAGAAGGAGAATGAGTATGTAGGTAAACAAGGTAAACAGGGTAAACAAGGCAAATGATCAACAAGTTAGCATGCGGCTCTTCTGTATCCTTGATACTTTGTGTACTCTGTATACCTGTCCCTGCATACCCTAAAGATTCCCCATGTCCCCCCGTCACATCTGGGCTGTTACCCGCAAAGAAATCCACCACATCGTCCGAGATCGGAGCACGCTTATCCTGGTCTTGTTTGCGCCGACTGCGCTGCTCTTGATTATGGCCTTCGCCATAACGATGGATATCCAGCACGTGCCCATTGCCGTGTTGGATTATGACCGCAGCCCGACCTCGCGTGCTTTCGTCCAACAGATCACGGCGGGTGACGATTTAGATTTGTATGCCCAGGCCGCATCCATGGACGAAATCGAATCCTTGTTGCTGCATGGGAAAATCAAAGCTGCCGTGGTGATCCACCCCACCTTTGGGAGTGATCTGCTTTCCATGCGTGGAATGCCCATCCAAATCATCATAGACGGGACAGAACCTCAAAGTGGTGCATTTGCGGTAGACAATATCGGATGGCGGGCCGAAGAATTTGTCAACGCTGCGCTGGCTAACCAAATCCAGGCCATTGGCATTCCTCTGGACTCTCTGCAACCCATTGATTTACGCGTGCGCACCTGGTACAACCCCAGCCTGAAACCCAGAAATGATATGATCCCAGGCTTGATCTCGATGGTGATGGGTTTCCCGGCGTTATCGGTTGCCCTGACGCTGGCCCACGAGCGCGAACACGGCACGCTGGAACAATTGATGGCAACTCCCATCAAACGAACCGAACTCCTGCTTGGGAAGATGTTTCCTTATATCATTGTCGGCTTGATCAACGTAGTCATGCTCCCCGCTGTTGCGCTAATCTTGTTCCACGTTCCCTTCAACGGAAATTTCCTTCTCTTTTTCTTCCTCTCGGCGATCTTCTTATTTGCTATCCTGGGTATGGGAATCATTATCGGAGTGTTTATGCGTACCCAGGCAGCCGCGCTGGCGCTCTCATTCCTGCTCATTTTCTTCCCTGGTTTCTTTATGACCGGTATCTTCTTTCCCATCGCTTCTATGCCGGAGGCCATGCGCATGGAAGCCCTTATGCTGCCGGGTACCCACTACGCCGTCATCACCCGAGGCGTGTTCCTCACCGCTATTGGCCTGGATGTACTCTGGCCCTACGCTGTGATGCTCGTTGGATTGGGTCTGGCGTTCATGGGTGTGGCGGCGTTGTTTTTCAGGAAGAAGTTGGGGTAGACGAGTGGCGAGTAGGCGAGTAGGCAAGTGGCGAATGAGCAATTAGATAAAATGATGCGCAGACACGCAAACTCGCAGACACGCAAACACGCAAACACGCACACTCGTACACTCGCACACTCGCAAAAGGATGCAAACGATGAGTGAAAAACCAACGAGCTTTGAAGCCTGGAAGGAGACTGTCCATCCCAGTATCCGAAATGATCCGTTGTGGAATTTCCAAGTTTACCCAAAAGCATTATTCGCCTACGACTTGGCCTGGGAAGATTGTGAGTACTTACTGAAAGATGTGCGCGGGAGAAAAGTGGCGGAACAACTGATTCGCAGCGTAGGCTCTATCAGCGCCAACATCGAAGAAGGCTACGGACGTGGTTATGGCAAAGATTATGCCTACCGGCTGAGAATTGCGTTGGGCGAAGCGCGCGAGTCTCGCGGTTGGTACTGGAAAGGCCACAAATTGTTCCCCCCTGAAATCCTGAACCACCGACTGAATCTACTGAATGAAATCGTTTCCATGTTAGCCCCAAACATCAACAAGCAACACGACTACAAACCCAAGTAACTCGCACACTCGCAAACTCGCAAACTCGCACACTATGTTCAAACGCATCCTCTCCCTCTCCATCAAAGAATTCATCCACCTGCGCAATGACTGGTGGATGCCGGCCTTTATGCTGTTCGGCGGCGTACTGGAATTGCTGGCCGTCGGTTGGGCGACCTCCCGCCCGATCACCAATCTACCGCTGATGGTGCTGGACCAAGATCGCAGCGCTGCCAGCCGGGCGGTTGTCATTGCTCTGGAAAACACGGGCGTCTTCGAACTTGAGGCCCAAGTCTTTGACATGGCAAGTATCGAATATGCTCTCGATCGCGGCCAGATCAATGCCGCAGTGATCATCCCCCCTGGTTTTTCCGCAGAGATGGCTTCCCCCACCGGGCACCCCACCCTGCCAATCATCCTCAACGGAGCCGAGAGTATCCCGGCGACTGCGGCTCTGCGGGCCATCGAAGGAGTCGCCAGAGATATGGGGGAGCAGGTTATCGTTCAACGCCTGGGAATGAATTCGGACGAATTCGAGGGTTTTAACTTCAGTCTGCGCGTCTGGTTCAACGAGGCTCTCAATGAAGCCCTGTACACCACCCCCGCCGAACTAGGCCTGATGTTGGAGTTCACCGTGCTGCTCTTCGCGGCACTGTCTTTCTCCCGCGAGCGCGAGTTTGGCACATTGGAACAACTGCTGGTCATGCCCTTCTCATCGTTGGAGATTGTCATCGGCAAGGCCATCCCGGTCATTTTGATAGGCTTCTTCGATTTCACACTCATGCTTGGCATGACGTACATCGTTTTTGGCGTCCCCGTGCGTGGCTCGCTGATCCTGCTGCTATTACTGGCTTTGGGCTACGTGATAGTCGAGTTAGGCAAAGGGATGGTCATCTCTGTAATATCACGCACCCAGCACCAGGCTTTTCTGTTGGTGATGATGATCGGAATGATAGATTTTATGTTCACCGGATACGCCGCTCCGGTCGAGTCGATGCCTCGCGTTATGCAGTATATAGCCAATCTGATTCCGGCCTACCATTGGTTAAGTATCCTGCGCGGAATTCTCCTCAAAGGCGTAGGGCTGGAGGTACTTTGGCCTCATGTTCTGGCCCTGGCAATTTTAGGCCTGGCAATCGGCACGTTCTCGCTGCGGTTTATTCGGAGAGCACTGGATTGACCTCTACCCTCTGCCCTCTACCCTCTACCCTCTACCCTCTGCCCTCTACCCTCTAATGACCGACACCTCCCACCCCCCCGCTATCACCGCCCGCGGTCTCACCAAACGCTTCGGCGATTTCACCGCCGTGGACGCTATTTCGTTCGATGTTCAGCGCGGGGAGATATTCGGTTTCCTCGGCCCCAACGGCTCTGGGAAGACTACCACAATCCGCATGACCCTGGGATTGCTGCAACCTACTGATGGGTCGGTGGAAGTGCTGGGGATGCAGGTGGACGGACATACCGAAAAGATCCGGCCCCGGGTCGGCTATATGTCGCAGCGCTTCAGCCTGTACAACGATCTGACAGTACTCCAAAACCTGCAATTCTACGGCAAAGCCTACGGATTGAGCAATGCCATGTTGGAAGAGCGCATTCAAGATGCTCTCGAGATGGCCGGGCTGGTGGGCCGCGAGCGCACCCATACCAGAGATCTCTCCGGGGGCTGGCGGCAGCGGCTGGCATTGAGTGCAGCCATCCTCCACAGGCCAGAAGTCCTCTTTTTGGACGAACCAACCGCGGGAGTCGATCCCATCTCCCGGCGGGCTTTCTGGGACCTGCTTTACAAGCTAGTCGCCGACCAGGTCACTGTGTTCGTCACCACCCATTACATGGACGAGGCCGAACACTGCCACCGGCTGGCACTCATTCAACGCGGTAAGATTATCGCTTATGGCTCGCCAACCGAAATCAAATCCGAAATGATGCGAGGACAGGTGCTGGAAATCGCGCCCTCGGATGCAGCCAAAACTGTCAAAATATTGCGCGCCGCCCAGCAGTCCGGCAAGCTGCCGCTCGAAAATGTGGAACTATACGGATCGCTGGTGCATGTGGTCGCTCCCGATATGAAAAAGCATGAAAAAGCTATTGCCAACGAATTGCGCCAGACTGATATAAACCCCGGTCAAATGGCAATTATCGAACCCTCGCTGGAGGATGTGTTTATCGCGTGTATGCGTTGACATGTGGCGGGTAGCGAGTGGCAGGTGGCAGGTGGCAAGTTTGCATGGGGCAGGTAATGTCCCCGCTCTACCCTCTGCCCTCCACCCTCCACGAATCACGAATCACGTTTCACAATTGGAGGTTGAAATGAAAATCTATAGGAAATTCTTAGTGGCAGCATTGCTCACTATCCTGATCGCATCCGCCACCGCTTGTGATGCAATAATGGCCGATGGTGGCGGCGGAGGTGTGGATGGGATTCAGGCTTCGGGCGTGGTGGAGGCCATTGAAATCGTCGTTGCCCCGGAGCTGGGAGGCCGCGTCGCCGAGGTGTTGGTAGACGAGGGTGATAAGGTGCAGGCCGGCGATCCGCTTTTCCGCCTGGAAAACGAAATCCTGGATGCTCAACGCAGGCAGGCGGTCGCTGGGCATGAAGCCGCCCTCGCCAACCTGGAAACCGCTCATGCGACTGTAGCCGCAACCGAGGCGGCCTTAGGCCCCGCCAATGCCGCCGTGGAGGCCACTAAGGCCGCTCTGGAGGGCGCCAATGCTGCCGTGGAGGTTGCCAACGCGGGGCTGCACACTGCTCAGGCCGGCGTAGAAATGGCCGCAGTGCAATTCAAAATAGCGATGGTTGCCGCCCGTTTCGCAGATCAGCCCACTCGGGCCACCGCATGGGGGCAAGACCTTCCCAACGAGTTCAATCTACCGGCCTGGTATTTTCAGCCAGCGGAGGTCATGTCTGCGGCTGAGGCCGAAATCGAGGCTGCGCAGGAAGCTCTTGAAATAGAGCGGTCTAATTTCGAGGCAGTCATAGAAGATGCCAGCTATGATGACTTACAGGAGGCCGAAACGCGTCTCGCCGAAGCTCAAGCCGCATTTCTGGTGGCTGTGGAATTGAAGGATCGTGATATTGACCAGCAAGAGAAAGGGACATTGGAAGATTATGTCCAGGCTGTCTACGATGCAGCCAAAGCCGAGCTGGAAGCGGCCCAATTAGATTACGAGCAAATGCTTTCGGATCAGGCTTCGAGCGAAGTCCTGGAAGCCAGGGCACGTCTGGCTGCGGCCAAAGAACGTCACGAGATTGCGATTGACAAATTCAATGCTTTGTTGACCGGCGAAGAATCTCTTGCCTTGCAGTCTGCTGAAGCCGCGCAAGGGCAAGCGGAAACCTACGTGGAGCAAGCCGAAGCCAATATTGCCCTGGCCGAAGCCAACACGGCTCAGGTCGCAGCCAATGTATCCCAGGCTGAGGCAAGCATAGCGCAAGTCGAAGCCAATATAGTGCAGGCTCAAACCGGGGTGCTGCAAGCGGAGAAGGCAATCGCTCAGGCGCAGGCTGCTCTCGACCTGGTCGACATCCAAATGGAAAAACTGACTGTGTGTGCGTCCGTTTCAGGGGTAGTGATGACTCGCAACGTGGAACCCGGTGAGATTGTCCAGCCAGGGTTGGCTGCAATGACCCTGGGACAATTAGACAAACTGACCATCACAGTTTATATTCCTGAAGACAAATATGGGCAAATCAAGCTGGGCGATAGTGCCCAACTCAGTGCGGATTCATTCCCCGATGAGACCTTCGAGGCCACTGTGACTCGCATCGCCAATCGGGCCGAGTACACCCCTCGCAACGTCCAAACCCAAGAAGACCGCCAAACCACGGTTTATGCCATAGAATTATCGGTGCATGATCCCGGAGGCAAGCTCAAGCCGGGGATGCCAACTGATGTGGTGTTTGGGGACTAGGGGTCAGGGGCTAGGGGCTAGGAATCAGGGGTAAACTAGAATCAAGTGCGACGCACTTCTGAAGTGCGTCGCACTTGATTCTAGTCTACCTCTGACCAATAAATCGGGTTACAATAGCCACTACTAGTCCACGAAGGTGGACTTCGCGCATCTCGTTGCTGCGACTTACAGTCGCCGGTGAGAGGCACACACAGTGAAAGATTTGATGGCTAAACTAATACAATCGTTACGCAATTATATGATCAAGCCGCGCCGGGTTGCCTTGGGGTATGCACTGGTGGCGATGGCTGGTCTACTCATGTTACGAGGCTGGACAGACACCTGGGTACAACACCATTTGCAGATGCTTGCGCAGGCCCAAGTCAGCGCTCAAGTAAATTTGCTGGGCGACAGCCTCGCTCAGGCAGTCAACCAGAGGCTATCTCTGGTTAGCGGGCTGCGAGCTTTCGTGGAAGGCGAAATCGCTAATAGAGGTTTGCTTCTACAAAACGAGTTCGAACCCTTTGCGTCTGGTCTCTACAATAGTGCCGCTGGCATTCGCGATATTGCGGTTGCTCCTGATGGAGTGATGCAGTATGTTTTCCCCTTTGAGGAAAATAGATCCGTGTTGGGTTATGAACCGGCCAAAGATTCGCGCACTTATGTGCGTGCCGAAGTCCAGCGGGCCATCGAAACACGTCAAATCATCTTGAGCCTGCCATACGAATTGATCCAGGGAGGCCAGGGAGTGATCGCCCGACAAGCTATTTTCTTTGATGATACTTATTGGGGCCTGGCGAATATCGTTGTAGATGTACCGCCGCTGCTAGAAAACGCCGGGGTAGTCCCCGCTCCCGAAGGATTGGAACTGGCCCTGAAAGATCAATCCGGCAACGTATTCCTCGGATCGGAGGATGTTTTCGCTGCTGATCCGGTGACATACTCACTTTCTCTGCCAGAGGGAACCTGGACCCTGGTTGGAATACCCACCGGCGGATGGGGCACGATATACCGGTACGAATTGCTGGTTTACCGCCTCCTGGTGTGGTTCATTATTGCAGCAATGACAATGGTTGTCTATCTATTTGTCAACCGGCAGCAGCGTTTGACATTGCGAGTAGAGCAGCGCACTCGGGAAGTGTCCCAGCAAAACATCAAATTGGCTCAAGAAATCAAGGAACGTCAGCGAGCCGAATCCCAAAGAACTGCAGCGCTCGATGCCCTTCAGCACCGGATGAGGCAGTTGACTGCCTTGAGCCGGTCTTCTCAAATTGTAACCGCCTCCCTCGATCTCAATCAGATATTGAGTCAAATTGTCTCAATGGCCAGCGAGGTAACAGCCTCAGATTACACCAGCGTGGTGGTGTTAGATAAAACCGGTCAAGTGCAGCAGAGCACTGAAAACCTGCCAGACGTGCCCATAATCGAATACCGCATCCGAGAAGATGGTCTGGCAAATTGGATCATCACTTCACGCCAGCCGGTCATAATCAATGAAATCGCCGCCGACGGCACGATCAGCCCGGATTTGGGTGCAGGGGCGCCGCATATTGCCAATCCTTATATTGTCGAAACCGGCATCCGTTCTGTGGCCGGTTTGCCGCTGCTGGTCAAAGACAGGTTGTCGGGAATAATATTTTTGCACAGCTTGCAGTCCGGCACATTCAACGACCAACTGCCTGTGCTGACTGCCTTTGCCAACCAGGCAGCCATCGCTATGGAAAATGCCCGCATGTTCGAAGTCGAACACACCGCCCGCGAACAGGCCGAGATCTTGAGCCGCGTGGCTCAGACCGTGGGCACCAGCCTGAACCTGAATGAAATTCTACGGCAAATCCTGAAGCTTCTAAAAAGCCTGTTGACCTACGATACAGCCTCCATACTCGTCATCAGAGAAGGAAATTTGCCAGAATTGGTGGTTGGTATTGGTTATAAAGATGAGCAGATCACTAGCCAGGAGGCAAGCGGCCTGTTGGAATCCAGTCCTATCTTACATCGGATGGCGCGCGATTTGCAGCCCGTGGTCAGCGGTGATGTGCGGCAACTAGATGGCTGGATATGGGTGCCCGGAGCAGAACACGTGCGCTCGTGGATGGGAATCCCCATGCTGATTCATGGATGCATGACCGGCGCGTTGATGATCGACAGCGCCCAACAGGATCGCTTCGGCGAGACCGAAATACAACTCGCTCAAATTATGGCCCAGCAAACTGCCCAGGCCATAGAGAATGCCCGCCTGTACCGGGAGTCACAGCAAGAGATCGCCGAGCGCAAACGGGTAGAGAAGGCACTGCAACAGCACACCGACCAACTTGAAGCACTGCGGCAGGCCAGCTTGAGCCTGACATCCAACCTGGCATTGCAGCCTGTCCTCGATGCGATTCTAAAACATGCCCTGCAACTGGTAACTGCCGATGATGTCCATATCTTCCTCTACGATGGAGAGAAAATAAGTTTTGGATCTGTGTACTGGGTAGATGGCCGCCAGCAAGAACCCTTTGCCGAGCCCCGTCAAAACGGCTTGACTTACACCGTTGCCCGCAGCGGAGAGCGCGTAGTGATTCCCGATATGAGTGCCCACCCCATCTTTCAAAGCTGGCCGCTGGAAGGTGCCATTGTCGGCCTGCCGCTGCGCCACGGCGAGCAGGTGCTCGGCGTGATGAATGTGGCCCTGGATCAGCCGCACGAGTTTACCGAGGGCGAGCTTCGTATCCTGGAACTACTGGCAGATCAGGCTGCGGTGGCCATCGACAATGCCCGCTTGCATGAGCAGGTACAACTTCACGCAGAGGAATTGGAGCAACGCGTTGATGAGCGCACCCAGGAACTGCGTGCCACGCAAGAGCAACTGGTACGCCGCGAAAAGCTGGCTGTCCTCGGCCAACTGGCCGGCGGAATCAGCCACGATCTTCGCAACCCGCTGGCAATAATCAACAATGCGGTTTTCTACCTCAAATTGATCCATCCTGACGCCGACGAGATTACAACAGAATATTTCGACATCATTGTCCAGGAAGTACACAACGCCGAAGGGATTATTGCCGATTTGTTGAACTTCGCCCGCACAAAGACTCCTACCCGAGAATGGGTTGCTGTTTCCGATCTGGTCGCCGGAGTCTTACAGAAACATCCCCCTCCTATTACGGTGCAAGTGATCACCGATGTCCCCACAGACCTTCCCCCCGTGTTTATCGATCCCCGCCAAATCACTCAGGCGATAGGGAATCTGGTAGATAATGCTTATCAGTCTATGGCGGAGGGAGGAGAGTTATCAGTGTTCAGTTTTCAGTCTTCAGTATTCAGTTTTCAGTCTTCAGTATCCAGTGTTCAGTCTTCAGTATCCAGCCCCTCTCTGAGTGTGCTTCGCGATGAGCGGTCGGCGGTCAGCGGTCAGCGGTCGGTACTTGTACTTCGCATCAGCGACACCGGCGTGGGCATCCCTCCCGAGAACCTGGACAATCTTTTCGAGCCGCTTTTCACAACCAAGTTCAAGGGAATCGGGCTGGGATTGGCAACATCCAAACATCTGATAGAAACTAACGGAGGCAGCATTCATGCCGAAAGCGAGTTTGGACAGGGAACCACATTCATTATCCAACTGCCGCTGGCTGACGAGGTGAGCATATCATGACCAGAGAACCGCGTATCCTGATTGTGGATGATGATGATGACTACTATTTGGAGCAGGCTCATTGTCAGCGATTTATCACTGTATAAGCGCGCTGAAGCGCGCACTACGAACAGCTTCCAAATTATTCGAAATGCCCCCATTCTATCAAAACGCTTTTCGAACTCGTCTTA
>JBDRGC010000431.1:0-2120 GCA_043818215.1 Chloroflexota bacterium
TGACACCCTCAATCTCGTCCTTCATAAGATTGTGACCTTCTTGGAAGGGAAGATCCTTGAGGGGAGGACCAAATGTCTTAAAGTCGGTCTCTCCGCGGACAACCACCGCTGATTTTCCGTATTGCTTTACGCCGCGGTATAGAGCGTCAAGCTTGTTCCCGTAGTTCGTGACCTCTTCTTGTGTAGCGTGCTCGTCAAGTGAGTAAACGCCAAATGGTGTCCTGTTGTTTTCCAACAGGCTTTTCATCGCCGTGATCAGGTAAATATCAGTTGGGAGTACGAATTCAGATAGCGCCTCAAAGTCGGTTGCGAACATGCGTGCCCCGAAGTCCGGGTTCATAAACATAACGATGTCGGCTGGATCTAGTTCAAGCGGTTTCATCTGCTCGGATGAGATGTACTGTTTGAAGGGTGGGTCTTTGAACGTGCCGTCTTGGTTGCAATTTGGCCACACGAATCCCGGGATCACGTCGTAAGAAAGAACCTCTCCGTACCCGTTCCTGCGCAACTCCCAGGTGGCTTGTCCAAAGAGGCGGAATTGACCGGCTGTCCGATACAGCTTCGATGAGAATGGATACCAGTCAGATATATTGGTAAAGTCCCGCCCGGCGATGCCCGTGTAGAAAGAATTGAGCAGATCGCGCTCCCCGGTGTCTGCTTCCCCAACATACGCGGGGTCTTCTGCTAACACCATCCCAGGGCCAATAACGGTGCGCCCAAATGCAGCGCAAGTCGCACGCAGCCAGGAATGCAGCCGGTGTGCCTCTCGCAAGTCAAAGTAATTGGCTTGCTGGCCGCTTAGCCCGCTTAATGCCGTCTCTTTGAGGCGTCCGCCAGACAGCCCGCCGCCGACTAGCTTAACAGTGTCTGTAGTTACAGAGCTGATATACATCAGCTTCTATTGTACATAGATTAATTGCGATTGTCAAGTTTTTGTGGAAAACGTGATGACTTTCATCGTGTCTGCAGAGACAACAACACAATGTGCACCCAGGCCCTCAACCGCAGCGCGCAAACGATCCGCATCCAGAGGGTTAGCATCTTCTGGAACCTGAATGATGTAGGCGCTGTCCATGAGCACGCGCTCAAGGCGTTCGGAGATCCTGTCTGAGTCCATCATGCTGATCTCCGCGAGCATGAGGCCGGTGGCGGTCTCTATTTCCTTGTGGGCATCCGCTTTTGCCTTTTCTATTTCAGCGAGCGCCGAATCGCGCCAGGAATCCAAGTCTAGTAGTCGTGTGAACCAGCTCATATAAGTTTCCTTTCTATACTTGATCTTTCTGCACAATGTGATATACTAAAGGCATGAAACTCATTGCCCAGGTTAAACTTGCTGCTACACCAGCCCAGAAAGAGTTGCTTCATCAGACTCTGGCACGTGCCAATAAAGCACGCAACTTTCTGTCCGATCTCGCCTGGGAGACGGGGGTCTTCGGGCAATACGCCATCCATAAACTCGCCTATCACGGGACACGCTCCGAATTCCCAGATCTCTCCTCGCAGATTGTCGTGCGCTGTATCGCCGATGTCGCCGATGCCTACAAGCTTGACCGCAAAAACAGGCGCTCCTTCAAGCCGTTTGGTGCCATTACTTACGATGAGCGCATTCTGCGTTGGTACACAGATAGACAAGAAGTCTCTATTTGGGCCATCGGCGGGAGGCAGCATATCCCGTATCGATGTGGCGAACACCAGCGACTGATGCTCAAGGCGATTCAGGGCCAAGCAAATCTGGTCTATCGCAATGGCGAGTTCTATCTGCATCAAACGTGCGATATTGAAACCCCTGACCCAGATAAACCTGACGGCTGGCTTGGTATCGATCTGGGCATTGTGAATATCGCCGTTGATTCTAGTGGCGAAACATTCAGCGGCGATCAAGTGGAATCCAGGCGCGAATGGAACGAAAGGCGCCGTAAGATTTTGCAGTCTGTCGGCACAAAGAGTGCGAAACACAGGCTCCGTAAGTTGTCGGGTCGCCAAGCCAGGTTTCAAAAGGATACTAATCACTGTATCAGCAAAGCTATTGTCGCGAAGGCCAGAAGGCACAACCTTGGTATTGCTCTGGAGGATCTCTCCGGTATTACCAAGAGGACTACGGTTCGCAAGGCTCAGAGATC
>JBDRGC010000432.1:0-15959 GCA_043818215.1 Chloroflexota bacterium
GTAGGTCAATTTTCAAATCGGATGAGGATGATTGTGACCTCCTTAAAAGTAACCGAGTGGATGGATCGTCTTAAGCCTAGCCTGAATCTTCTAGCCTCAAGTCGAGATCCGTATGGAATTGTATTTCATCCCCAATAAAAAAACACCACCTACGGCGCATTCGCGCTTTCAGTGGTTCAATACCAGTATACAATATAATCAGACTGGAATCAAGTCCCAATTTCAAAAGAAATACGCCCTTTCGGGCGCTTTCCCGATAGCCACTGGCTATCCACCTCCGCTGAACGGATTAAATCTATTATACAGGTTTTGCTATCTGGTGTCAAATTCAGTTTCAGGAAAGTCAAGTAAGCCATGATAAGTGGGTATACAGGTAAACAGAATATACACGGCAAAGTAGACATAACGCCTTTCCTCTGTATACCTGCTACCTGTCTACCTTGTCTACCTGATACCTGTATACCTTATTTACCTGTTTTCTTTCCCCAGTGAAACCTATGGACTTTCTCGAAGTTCTCTACCCAGTTCTCCTGATATGTGCCCCAATTGTACTCGTTATCCTTATCGGTATTGCTGTCTCCGCTATATGGCTTAAGCTCATGGACAAAAATATCCGCGCCTGCCCCGAATGTGGCCGCAAAGCCGCGGGCGTCATAGTGGAAACCATAACGGAACGCTTGGAAAACCACGTGGATCACAAGAGGCGTAACCCGGCACGAATAAAAATCGAAAAGGTCACCGATCACTACCAGTGTGAGTTTTGCGGCCATACGTGGACGCGTTCGTTTAGACGCACGGAGCAAATCAGGAAACGAGGGATCAGGGACTAGGGACTAGGAGTTAGGGATTAGGTGTTAGGAATCCCCCTTCAATCTCCAATCTCCATTCTCCAATCTCTACTCTCTACTCTCCACCCTCTACTCTCTGCCCTCTATGAAATGTCCAAACTGCGGCTTCGATAGCCCCCCCGATAAAATATTTTGCGGTAAGTGCGGCACGCGCCTGACGCGGATGTGTTCCAGTTGTGGTCTGGCGTCGCCGCTGGATTACCGCTATTGCGGCCAATGCGGCGCGTCATTGACGGACATGTCACTCCCGGCGCAAACATTCCGGTTGTCGCCTCCCCCCTCCCCAATTCCGGATGAGTTGGTTCCCGCAGGCAAAGGCTCCACGCCTCCACCCGAAGATGCATCGCCGCAGGCACATATCCAGCCAACCACAACACCACTGACAGGTGAACGACGACTGGCTACGATTATCGTCGCAGATGTAAAAGGGTCCACGGACCTCATGGAAAAAATCGGTACGGAGGACTGGGTCGAGGTGATGAACAAAATACTCCAGTTCATGGCCTCGGAGATTCTCCGGTTTGGCGGAGAGGTGGATCAATTTCGGGGGGATGGGCTGGTTGCCTTTTTTGGCGCCCGTTCGGCCCATGAAGATGATCCTGAACGCGCGGTTTTGGCGGCGCTAATGATGCAATTAGCCATCCAACGATTATCGGTGGAGCTTAAGGAAAACAAAGGAATCGACCTTCAAATTCGCGTCGGCATCAATACGGGAGAAGTGATTGCGGCCAATATCGGCAACCTGGCTCAGCACAGTGAAGATACCGCTATGGGGGGGGCCATTGCGCTGGCAGCAAGATTAGAAAGCGCGGCTGAAGCGGGTACGGTATTGGTGAGCGAAGATACCTATCGGCTTACAGAACTTCAATTCAGATGGGAATTCCTTGGAGAAATGTCGGTGCGCGGGATCAGCAATCCAGTGACAGTTTACCGTCCACTGGCACCCCTCTCAGAAGCCGAGCAAGAACATCGTCTTCAGGAGTATGGGTTATCCATCCCCCTGATTGGGCGTGAAAACGAGATCAACCGCATTCAAAACGCGATCCAATACCTCCGCCAGGGGGTTGGCGGGATCGTAATGATCAGCGGGGTGGCAGGGTTAGGAAAGTCGCGCTTGATTTCTGAGATCGAGCAATCTGTAAAAAGAGAAGAAGCCCTATCCCCAGAGGGTGGACAAAAGATTACCTGGCTGCGAGGCCGATGCCGATCTTATGGACATTCATTGCCGCATTCCATGTGGATCGACGCGCTTCATCGCTGGCTGGAGATTCAAGAATGGGAAACGCAAGAAGAAGTACTCAAGAGACTGCAACATAAAACCAGGGATTTATGGGGGGATCAGTATATGGAATACTATCCTTACCTGGCGAAATTCCTTTCCCTGCCCCTTGCAAAATCTTTCTTAGATTGGGTTGAACACCTGGAGGCCGAGGGGCTGCGCCATCAATTTTTCTTCGTCATCCAACGTTGGGTGGAAGCCCTGGCCAGGCGAGGGCCGACAGTCATCGTCTTCACCGAGGTACATTGGGCGGACGAAGCTTCACTGGCGCTATTAGAACATTGTTTGCCATTGTGTGATCGCGAACCTGTGTCTTGGATGGTTGTGTTCCGTCCCGACCCTGCCGCGCCGACATGGGCATTGGATCATTTTGTTGAAACCGAATACCCTCACCGGTTGACATCAATCGAGCTTTCTGCACTTTCGAGATCGGACAGCAGTGGATTATTGAATCAATTGACCGGTTCCGATGTCCTCCCAGAAAATATGAGAGAGGCGATCCTCGACAAAGCAGAAGGCAATCCTTATTATTTGACGGAAATTGTTCGTTCACTCATCGATAGAGATGTTTTGGTGCGGAGTTCTGATAATGGTCACTGGAAAGTTACCCAAACCAACGCGCCGCTGGATTTACCCAATACGCTGATTGGTTTATTAACAGCCCGAATTACACGCTTATCACCCGCCGATCAACGCGTTCTGCAATTAGCCGCGGTCATCGGGACTGTGTTTTGGTCTGAATTACTTCAAGCGCTGACCGGTAATGACACCCCAATCCAAGAACACCTGACCTCGCTTCAAAGGGCGAGGCTTATTCGCGAACGAGGTTGTTTGACAGATCTTGGAACCGAGTATGTTTTCCTCTCGGGCCTCATCCGAGATGCGGCCTACGAAAGCCTGTTGAGTTCACCGCGGGCCAATTACCATCTTATGGCGGCGGATTTCCTGGAGGGGTTGGTCAGCGAAAACATGTTATCTCAATATCATGGCCTGATCGCTTATCACTATCGTCAGGCCAAGGTTTGCCAGAAAGAGCTTTTCCATACATTGTTAGCTGCGGAAAACGCCCAAAGGGTGTATGCGAATGCAGAGGCAATTCACCAATATTCGCTCGTCCTCGAATTACTAGATGAACTCGATGATTGTGAGTATCCACCCACCCATCGTTCGAAGAAAGAGTGGCGGCTGGAAGCGTTGACAGGATTGGGTCAAATCTATTTTGGCATTGGTGAAATCGCGCCGGCTGAAAGTCACTTGCGCGAGGCGATTGCCTCAGGCCGCGAGATGGGTTTAGACGCGCTGGCGCTGACACGTTTGTTTTATTGGCTTGGCGAGGTTTTATTCTGGCAGAACCAATATGAAGAACCCATCCACCTCGGCGAAGAAGGGCTTTACTATTTAGGGGAGAATAATAAAAATGTCGAAGCTGCTTTGATGAACCAGTTGGTCGCGGTGGGCTGCTCTCAACTGGGCGATCATGAAAAATTCATCGAGTTCACCCAACGGACTGCCGGCTTCATCCAAAACCTGCCCTATACGGAAGAACTTCGTCCCGCTTACGATCATATTATCGGACTGTACGCTTACACGTTGAAAGATGTTCCCGAGGCAGAGCGTTGGTTAGCGGTCTTTGAACAAAAGGCCGAAGAAAATCATGACCTCAGAGCTATGGGGGAAGTCTATAACCACACGGCCTCTTTATTGAACCGGCAAGGCGACCTCAATTCGGCCCTCCATTATTACGAAATAGCAATCGAACATTTCGACCGCATCGGTGATGACAAACATACGTGCCGCGCCCTCAGGGGCTTAGGAGCCTGTTTCTTACAAACCGGAAACCTGGATAAGGCCGAGGAACACATCCACCTGTCTCTTGAAAAGGCCAGGATCATCGCTAATAAAATCGATTTGGCGCTCGGTTATTGGTTCGAAGCTCAGATTTTTCTTTGTCGAGGTTTACTGGAAGACGCTACGGCCACATTCGAGAAAGCGCATGAGTTAATCCAAGACATTCCCGTCATCAAGGGGGGGTGGGCATTCTTAGGGTTGGGGCAGGTTCATTTCTCACAAGCAAACGCACAAGAGATCACCGGAACTTATCAATTCACCCTAGAAAATGATCCCAACCTGGTATTTCGCAACCCTTACCAGGCGGCCAATATCCTCGGTAAACTCGAGCGAACCTATGAACATCCAGAGGATTTCCGCGCCTATGTAGACCAGTTCCGCAAACAACATTCGAATCTTTCTCATGCCTCATTTTCTCAGTGGTATCTGGTGCCTGGTGAGGTCGGTTTCGAATTTCAGAAACCCAAATGCCATGAAAAATTCGAGGGTTCAGTTTCCGATAGTTGGGAGTGGATTGACCCATTTGGTGATTGTTCGTATTCAGTCGAAGATGGATTGCTGATTCAGGCTGCCAATGAACGGAATTTCCACCATATCAACCGCAGTGCCCCCCGGATGATTCAGAAAACGCCCATCACAGGGGACTTCGCAATTCAAACGGTTTGCTCTCCCATTTCCGATGAAAAACCGGCTATTGGGGGTTTGCTGGTCTGGCAAAATGAGAAAAACTGGTTATGCCTGGAATTTGGCGCCCGCGGAACGGATGAGGTGATCTTCCGAGGTTTCAAGGACAACAACGACTTGGTTTTCGGGCGTGGACGATTACACTCGACCGCGGCTTATTTACGCCTGGAAAAACATGGATATCAAGTATCTGCTTACTGCAGCCCAGATGGTGAGAATTGGTTCTTTGCTGGAAACACCCATATACCCTCCGGAGAATCCATTTATCCAGGAGTCCATACCAATGGGCATATCAACCGGTTGATTTATCCGGGAGCTTATCCCGAGGGTAGCGCGATCCGATTTGAAGAATTGAAATTATGGAGTGACGAGGAGAACATGACGGAAAATGCAAGCTCACAGTGAAGACAATTCATTAGACTTGTTCCTGACTAAGTCGGCAAGGAATTTTGTACACGTATTTTTCACCATTTTGAAATACGCTCAGTATAACGTGAGAAGAAGGATATTTCCCTATGAAGAAATCTTTTGGTCCAAAAGTAATGCCTTTCCCCGCTCCGGTTTGGGTGGTGGGAACCTACGACGCAGAAGGCAAACCCAATATGATGACCGCCTCTTGGACGGGTATTTGCTGCTCGAAACCCCCGTGCATAGCGGTCTCATTGCGAAAGACTCGCTATTCCTATAGCAATATTTTAGCCCGGCAAGCCTTTACCATCTGCGTGCCCTCCAGACAATACGCCAAAGAGGTTGACTATTGGGGTATGGTTTCGGGAAACGACGCGGACAAAGTGGCCAAGTCAGGGCTTAGCGCTGTGGCCGGCGAGTTTGTGGATGCTCCCTATATAAAAGAGTTTCCGGTAGCGATGGAATGCAAATTGCTCCACACCGTCGAGATCGGTTCTCACACTCAATTTATAGGTGAGGTTCTAGACCTCAAAGTCGACCAGGCGATGCTGGGACCGGAAGGACACCCCGATGTCGAGAAGTTGGGGGTATTTGTCTACTTTGATGGCTATCGTGGAATCGGAGAATATCTAGCCCGGCCGTTTTCGATAGGAAAAGAATTGCTATAATAGAACGCTGATTGCGCGGATTAAACGGAGCACCGCGGATTCTTATATAAAGTTAAATTCGCGTCAATACCTGCACTTTCTGCAGGCACAAGTGTCCGCCTGATCCGTGTTAGGCGTGTAATTTCCGAGGTGCAAAGCATGTGTAGGGCAATCGTTGAGAGTTTAGTTGGATATCAAAATCGTACAAACGTGTGTTCACTTTGTGATATTGCGCGCAAGTCTGGTCATTTTTTTTTTTGAGTATAATGATACTCCCCTTGAACGTACGTCTGTTCCATCTTTCTCAATACTTGGGGTTGATGGTTGCCAAGTTGCTGGCAATGGATAAAAGCAATTAAAGGAGCTCAAATGTCTCATGGTATGCGATATCTCTTCTACTTAGCTTTGACACTACTCGTGCTAACCGGTTGCCAGACGAGTCCCTCTACTCAAGCAGCTACTCCTATTCCACCCACGTCCAATGATGCTATATCACAACCAGTGGCTATTCCGATTTCGGACCTAATAGCTGCTGAGCTCGTAGTCAGAACAGGACCAGACGAGGACTATCCTGCAACCAAGCTCCAACTTGGTATGGGACAGGGGGCTGCAGTAATTGGAAGAAACACTGATGGCAACTGGCTGTTAATCGAGTTTGGATTGCAACTGGGCTGGATTCAAGCATCTCAGGTCACAGTATCCAGCTCCTTATCGGATGTACCCATCGCGCTCGATACTGTATGGCAACCAAACGGAGTCACCTTCACTGGTCCATTGGAGATGAGCATTCCCGGAAGGAATGCCACGGCAGGCCAAGGCAGTCTTGAACTCACCATTAGACCAGATGGAGCGGCGATTGTCTTCCTGAGATATTCACTCCGGCGTGCCAATTGCTATAATGATTCAGGAACAATTCGCCATGAGGATTATGGCTGGACCACTTCGTTTCCCCTCCCAGAGCCTGCTTTCATTGTCGATGGCATGTTCGAATTCAACTACGCGGGCGAGCTCAAGGTAAGTGGCCAGTTCACATCGCCGACCGAGGCCATCGCAACGGTTGAAATCTCAACTGAGGAGCCTGCGACGGGGGGCTCCTTCACGTGCGATTTTGGAACCTGGATTTGGAGCGGAGAGGTAAAGTGAGGCTGCGGCTTGAGGGTTGCACTACGTTTGCCACGTAACCAGGCTCATGACGTTGACCGCAACCGGGAGGTTGATCTCCCGTTGGATCCATGCTTACGAAAAAACACAAGACCCTCAAAAGGAGTTTCCCCATGATCGCAAAACAAGCATTTGGACGTACCGGACATATAAGTACACGCACCATCTTCGGCGCAGCCGCACTCAGCAGAGTGACGCAGGCTGAGGTCGACCACACCCTGGAAGTGTTGCTGGAGTATGGCGTAAACCATATCGACGTGGCTGCTTCGTATGGCGAGGCGGAATTGCGCGTTGGCCCGTGGATGGAAAAGCACCGTCAGGATTTCTTCCTGGCTACCAAAACAGAGAAGCGCACCTACCAGGGAGCTTTGGGTGAACTGCGCTCCTCACTGGAGAGACTGCGTGTGGATTATGTGGATCTGTGGCAGATGCACGTTCTCGTGGACCCGGAAGAATGGGAAGTGGCGATGGGGGCGGGCGGTGCGCTGGAAGCCTTCATCGAGGCTCGGGAACAGGGTTTGGTGCGTTTCCTCGGCGTGACGGGGCACGGCACAACCGTCGCCGCTATGCACCAACGCAGCCTGGAACGTTTTGATTTCGACTCCGTGCTGCTGCCCTTGAATTACGCCATGCTGCAAAACCCCCAATACGCAACTGATTTCGAAGCCTTGATATCGATCTGCCGAGAAAAGAACGTGGCTGTGCAGACCATCAAAGGCATCACCCGCGGCCCGTGGGGAGACAAGCCTCAGACCCGCAGCACCTGGTACGAGCCGCTGGAGACTCAGGCTGACATCGATAGAGCCGTGCATTGGGCGCTGGGTCATACAGGCGTCTTTCTGAATACAACGGGGGATATTCATCTCCTACCCAAAGTGCTGGATGCCGCGGCCCGATTCGAGACCGCGCCATCTGAGGCAGAGATGGAGCAAATGGGGATGAGGCCGTTATTTGTTTAGGAACGGTGATAAAATAGCTTCTAAAAACCAGCTTGCGAACATACACTCTGGTGCAGATTGCCTTTTTTCGTGCAGGAAGTACTGCGTCCGGATGACGACTGCGATGTGGATGCAGGAAATCCACATCTTTTTACGCCAGCAGATGTGATACAATAAAGAACAAACGTTTCAAGGACAATGGTGAAAAAATGAACACACCTGTTCATAGCAAACAGCCGCCACAAAGCGAATTTCTGGAGGCTGTTTATGTGCAATTAAATTACCAGGCTGGTGACTTACTTGATACTGTGGATACATCGCAGGTTCATACTGTTGATCCTGACCAGTGGCTAGAAAAAGGCAATTGGCTCGAGTTGGGGAAGAAAATCAATGCAGAGAAAATTTTCTTTGTTAATAACGACCCAATTATTGTTTTCCGTGCGTTTACTTCCCTACCAGACAAGTCCGAAGTATTGACCGCGTTCCGGCAAGCCTGGTGTATGACCCGCCCCCAGTACCTTTTTCTGGCCTTCCCCGGCGAATTGCGGGTTTATGGTCTGAGACAATCTCCCCGACAACATAAAGACCTTAACCAACAATTGACTTGTGAAACCATCAACCGGATTGCTGATGTTTCGGTCAAGCTCAAAGACTATCGCCGCGAACAACTGGAAGCTGGTTACTTTCCCCAAGACGAGCATTTTGGCAAAGCTGATGAACAGGCCGATAAACGCTTAATCAAGGACCTGAAAGAAGTCCGCAAGCAATTAAGAGCAATCAACGATCTTGACCCTAAATTTGCTCATGCGTTGATTGGCCGCTCTATCTTTGTGCGTTATTTGGAAGATCGAAAAGTTTTACTTCCGACCTATTTCGAGCAAGTTGCAGCCAAACACCAGCGCGATGATTGGCTGGGCTTATTAGGCGAACCACCCCCACAGCTTCTCATTCAAGATAAAAAGTGGCAAGAACGGCGATATTATCAGGTTTTGCAGGATAAGGATTTTACTTACGCTTTATTCGAGCAATTAGCAGAAGATTTTAATGGTGATTTATTTCCAAAGGATGCAGCAGAAGAAAGGGCGGTTACAATCACTCATCTTGAGACATTGCGCAAGTATTTACTGGGTGATCCTGACCCCAGGCAACCAACCCTCTGGTTGTGGGCCTATGATTTTGAGATTGTCCCCATTGAACTCATTAGTAGCATCTATGAAGAGTTTTACAAAAATGAACAGGATGATCCCGGTACGCATTACACGCCGAGCGTTCTGGTCGAGTTTGTTTTGTCTCAAGTTTTGCCCACATCCTACTTGGATGCAAACCCCACCCTTCAAATTTTGGACCCGGCTTGCGGCTCCGGCATTTTTCTGGTCGAGGCTTATCGTCGTTTGGTGCGATACAGGATTCAAGAGACAGGTGGCCCCCTCGACTCGGTTGCGTTACGAGAAATATTGCGGGATCAAATTCGGGGTATTGAACTCAATAAAAATGCAACTTATGTGGCCGCCTTTAGTCTTTATTTAGCCTTACTCCATTATCAAGAGCCCAGTGATATTCTGGCTCAAATCGAGTTTCCCCAACCTGATAACAAACCCCTGCCGCATTTGATTTACAACGCCGATCAGGTTGGCCTACCCAACCAGTATGGGGTTTTATTCAATTGCAATGCCTTTGCTTTGACCAACGCGGAGCGAGCGCAGTTACAAGCCAAGTTGGAAGCTCATCCCCTCCGGACAACGCTCAAGAGATTTTTGGATACTTCGGACGACTTGCCGATTGAGGCCAACTCTGTGGATGTGATTGTGGGGAATCCGCCGTGGGGGTTTGTTAGTAAAAACAAAGCCACACCAGAGATCGCAGAGGCTCAAGAAAAAGCCAAAGAATGGTGTCAAAGATTCGGTTGGTCTATTGGTGACTATGAACAATCGCAGGCATTTATTGCCCGTTCTTTTGGATTGCTAGCAAAATATGGGGCGTGTGGCTTATTAGTGTCAACAGGTGTGTTCTGGAAAGGACAGAGTAAAAGCCAAGAGTTTCGCCAACGTTGGTTGCAACAGTGTACCATTAAAACAGTAACCAATTTTGCCCATGTGCGACACATTTTCTTTGAAAAAGCGGATTCGCCCTTTGCCGTGGTGCATTATATCTTCCTAAATGTTTCACCAAGTCACTATATTCAATATTGGAGTGCAAAACGAACCGAGATCATTGAGGATAAACCACGGGTTATTCTACACTTGAGCGACCTCAAGCGTGTGCGCCAGGTAGAAATACAAAATAATGAATGGCTATGGAAAACACACTGGTGGGGCAATCATAGAGATGTAGGGTTAATTAGTATATTGAGACTAGATAATTCGTTAAATAATTTGATCGAAAAGAATGGTTGGTTCAGCGGGACTGGTTTCAAAGGCAAAATACCTTCCGAAAAACCTGTGCCTAGCGATTGGTTGAAGAATTTTCCAGAACTACCAAAAGCTCACTTTCATAGATATGGTCAGGTTAATAAAAGTAAATTAGTACAGTCACCAGACGAAGTGAATCGAAATCGAGACCCACTTCTGTTTGAAGGCTGGCGTTTACTAGTAAAACGCGGTATCGACCAAAAAAACAATGTGAATGGACGAATAATAGCTCGCCTTGAAAATGCAAGCTATAGTTTTAGGAATTGGGCTCATGGTATCAACATTGATAATGCCAAAGATTGGCAACGCAAAATTCTGACTGGTATTTTATGGTCGTCATTAACCAGATATTATCTATTTATGATTTCCGGTTCTTGGGTGGTATGGCATACAGAAATCCATTTATGGCATTTGGGACAACTCCCCATTCGTTTCCCTGATGACCTGGAGCTACGCAATCGCATTGTCACCATTGTAGACAAGCTCCGCAATCGGGATACCAGGCCACGGACTTTGTTTAATCAAGCCAACCAGCCAAATGAAACCATAGCCAGTCTGGAACGCCAACTCGATGAGGCCATTTTCGACCTGTACGAACTCAACGAGGCAGAGCGTGATTTGGTGCTGGATATGTGCGAAACGGGACTAGAGTTTTTCTACCGCCACAGCAACAGCAACGCCGTTAAACGCTTGGAATCATACCCCCAAACTAAACAAGGCTTTATCACAGATTTACCCCAGCGCCGAGATGCCGAAAAAGGTTTACAAGGGTATCTCTATGCCTTTTTAGATATGTGGACAAGTTACCTCGAACCAGAAGGCGTATTTCTGTGGCGCGTGCTTTGCCCTGACAATGACCCGCTGGTGGCCGTTGTTTTTAGCACCCAATCCAAACATGATGACTTGCCTCCGCTCCAGGATGATAAAGCGATGTGGGCTGACCTCAAACGGATTGTCGAATCATCAGACCGGCAGATTAACCGTCGCATTTATATAGCTGGTCTGGTACGCCTGGTGACTGATGATGCAATCATCATTATCAAACGAAATGAGCGTTGGTTATGGACTCGCAGCCAGGCGCGTGAAGATGCCGAAGCGACCTTTTTGTGGGCTATGCGTTTACAGGAAAGCCAATTGGAGCTTGAATGAAGCATCTGAAACGCTTACGTCCCGCTGAGGAAGAACGGATACTTGAAGCCATCTTCGACGGGTTGTCCATTTTGCGGAGTAAACAAGGTCTAGTTTGGATTGATGAGGAAATCAAGAAACGCGACAAACGTCGTTCAATCGAAGATAGAGTAAGCCGGGCTTTGTACCGTTGTTTAAAGCAAGCTCAAAACAATCTGAAAAAGATGGGGCAAGATTTAATGGGAATATTGTATTGGCAAATGCCTATACAACCAAACCATAATGTATCCTCTGAAGAACATGAAGACAAGATCCCAGACTTTTCTTGGCAAATATTTGAAAATGCAATAACTTTAGAGGAACAGGAAAGACCAGGTCTTCCATTGAGTGTTTACTTTCACATTGAATGCAAGAGGCTTGGTAGCCCCACCAGTTCTAGCTGGAAACTAAACCCAAACTATGTCCACGATGGTGTCGTTCGCTTTGTCTCAGACGGTCACCGCTACGGTCAACACACTCAATCTGGCGCAATGATTGGTTACCTTGAAGATATGACCTGCGAAGAGATTCTTCGAGCAGTTAACGCGGCAATTGAGCAGGTCCAACAAACCCTGCCCTCCCCAATAAAAATCTCCCCGTTATCATTGTCCCAAGATGGCTGGCAAACCAAGTCAACCAGCCGTTTAAACCACCGTTTAGAACGGTCTTTTCTCAAATCTCCCTTTACTCTCTGGCATTTTTGGCTAGATTTACGCGAATGTTACCCTCGCAGATAACCACAAACTGTCAAAGCAAACACATTTCATCCCCCGTATTTCGTATTATGAACTTCACACTTAGTTCCGCCCAAATCTTTGTTCCCGACGCGCTTCCCCCAGAAAAGGCCCTGGCACGCATCACGCATCACGCCCCCGAATTCATTCGGGGGTTGGTACAGGAAACATGCTGAAGCATGTTGAGACACACCCCAAATCGCACCACTGCTTTACGTCCCACGCCCCACGTCTCCGCACCACGCATCACGTTTCACGTCTTCACGCCTCACATTTCACAGTCGCCATCATCCCCTTGAGCGCGGCAAACGCCAATACAAGTGCAGCCAATCCTAAAGCCACACTACCAACAATGAAAATGACTGACGGGCCTAGTGTGTCATAAATCACTCCCCCCAACGGGCCGGCGATCAACGGAGCCAGGCCAAACATACCCACGGTCATAAGAGATTGCGCTGTCGAGGCCCACTCGACTGGGGCGCGCAGGTTGATCGTGTGTACGGTGTTAGTAAAAAATAATCCAAATCCCAACCCTTTAACTCCAGCCAGGAGCAGCAGCATCCAGGGCGTGCGAACCAAAACATAACCCAAGAAGGCGATTCCCATTAGCCCGTAAGACAACAAGAGTGCGCGCGGCCCTCGCAGCCGTTCAGCGATCCGGGTTCCGTACCGCATGGTTAGTATTTCGCTGAAAGCTGAAGCGCTGATGAAGGCGCCAATCAACAATTGTCCGCCGCCCAGGTAACGCATGTAGATGCCTTCGAACGATATCGCCAGGCTGGTGGATATGCCCACAAAAAAAGTGGCGACCAGTATCATCACCAATCCCAAATCCCGCGTCAGATCTGAAATCGGCGGGCGGGCGCGTTGTTGTGCTATGGGGCCTTCCTCCTGCAAACCGGCAACCCAGATCACAGGGACCAATGCCAGGCTCCCGACCACAAACATGGGGGCAAATCCAAATCGCTGCCACAGCGCCCCAAAAATGAGTGCGCTGCTGGCAAATCCCATCGAACCCCACAGGCGCATGCTGCCATAGTTCAATCCGCGGCGATTGGCCATGCGGGCGATGAGACTATCGGCAATAGATAAAATAGGGCTGGAGAAGATTGCCATCAATACGCACAAAGGCACAAGCGTCAAGAAGGTGCGCGGGAATCTGAGCAGAAAGATGGTTAGTGCAATGCCTGCCAGGGCAACTTGAAGTATACGTCCGCGCCAACGGCGGCGGTCGGCCAGCGCCGATAACGGCGTTGCAAACAAGAGCGTCACCAGGGGAGATATAGCGATTAAGATGCCTACCTGACGACCGGTCAGGCCAAGTTCAATATAATAAACATTTATAAATGGTCCAAATATGGCCATGCTGCCAAAAAAGAACAGGTAAAAAAGTGCACCTCGGAACATTGGGCTGAGGGTGTGGCGAACAGATTGTGTTTTCGTCATTTGGGCATCTCTCATACTGCTCTTTTTATCGTTATACTGGCAACAGGCGTAAAGTGCAATTTTATGGGACGCGGACGAGCGTGGATAAAAAAATCTGTGCTTGTCCACGTCCAATAAGAGGTGGTGGGTAGATAGTAAGCGACGGCCTTGCTCTGGTTACGATGCTCCAGCGTCGTAACCCACCGCTTATGCGCTCTGCGCTCCGCCCTGGGACGTAGAACGTCCTCGCAAGCGTTCCACCGCGTAGCAGGGGAACGAGCCATAAAATCCGCACTCGTCCGCGCTTATCCACGTCCAATAAGATTTGTTGTGCAAAGGTTCTGCTGACGTATGAACATTAGTGAAGCAGACATCACCGGGTATCTCGCAACAGCGCTTGATCCCACGCTGCCCCCCGAATCCCCATATCCCGCCGAATTGCTCGACGGGGAACCGCGTCCGGTGGCAGTATTGATTCCCTTGCTACGCCAGGAGGGGGAGTGGAATGTGCTCTTCATCCGCCGCACGGTCAACGAGCACGACCGCCACGGGGGACAGGTCGCTTTTCCCAGGGGACGGTGCGACCCCGGCGACCCCGACGCGGAAACCGCCGCCCTGCGGGAAGCATTCGAGGAGACAGGTATCGAGCCGGCTGATGTGCGCGTCCTGGGACGGCTGCGGGATATTCTGACCATTAGCAATTACCGTGTCACCCCTGTTGTGGGCGTGATTCCTTGGCCTTACGCGCTGCGCCCTCAATCCGAGGAGGTCAGTTGGATTTTCACTATCCCGTTGAAGTGGCTGGCAGACCCCGCCAACCGCAAGGTACAAAAGCGATCCTGGCTGCACCTGGGCAATCCCGTCCCCATGATCTATTTTGCCCCCTACGATGGGGAAACGCTATGGGGAGCCAGCGCACGCATGACATTGCTATTGCTGGAGTCTCTGGGCTTGTCGCTCCCGGGGGATAGGTACTCGGGAGGCGGGAAGTGTAACCCATAAATGGTTTTCCGCCCACTAAAATGGGATATTGTGCGTCATATATATTCCGCACAAACAAAACCGAATAGTAAATTGTAAATGGTGAATGGTAAATTATAAATGAGGTGCATACAGAATTTACAATTTATAATTCACCATTTACCATTTACAATTTCATTCCCCCACATCCACCGTCTACCCCGGCAATTCCCAGAGAGCCAAACATTTATATAACCCAGGTTTCACATTTTCACAAACCCCCTCAGTCTGCTTCTCCCACCAATTCCACCGCATCGATCTGATTCCATCCCAATCCAAGTACAGATTGGTCAATTGTAATCCTTACAGTGTCGAATCGCCCCTTAGTCTTGTCAATCGAAATGGGCAGCGTGTACGGGCAAGGCTGATTTACTTGAGCAGGCGGCTGGTTGTATATTTCGATTGAGCGCCCAAATTGGCCAACCAGTTCCACTGCAACGACTTGATTTGGATTAAATGATTGGCTGATGTTGACCGCGGTAACGTACACAGCCAGGGGGAATTTTACTTCCAGCCATACAATGGAATCACTGCTCGCGGAAGCCCAGGCAGTTTGATAGTCGCCGCAACGATGGGTATCTGGCGCTCCGATGGCTTGTTCTGCCGCCCACTCAGGGCTGGAGTATTCTGAGCTGGCTTCGGCCTCCACCACCCATTGACTGATTTGCTGCCCCTGGGAGCGAACATATTCCGGGGGCAGGCTCTGGGTTGAGAGTTGGGTAGGCAATGCTTGAGTCTCGCTGGCATCACCGTCCGTCTGTGACGACTGGCAAGCAACCGCCCCCCAGGCAAGCAAAAGGAGCAACAACAGCGATTTCAGGATTCTCGGTTTCCTGGCTGTATTCATCATATGTAATACCGCAAAAGTCGCACATTATTTGACGGCAGACAGCAGACCACCGAAATCGGGCAATTGGAGACTGTCTCGCTTTGCTATCCGTGCCTCCGGCGTTGCGTCCCCGCAGGAGAGCGGCAGTCGGTGGTCGGTGGCCGGCGGTCGTTTCGGTGCTTCCGGTGTTAGTTTTGAGGTGCTGCCATTATATAGTTTGGTGGCAACCGAAGGCCGCGCTATGTTAACTAGTAGCTACGCACTTAGACAGAGCCAGGTCAATTTTTACCGCAGAGCACGCGAAGAACGCAGAGTTTTGTGCTGTTATTAAAATTTCTCTGCGCTCTTCGCGTTCTCCGCGGTAAATTTGATCTCAACTGCGTAAGTCCTGGTTAACGAAAAACATCCCACGAGTTGTTATTTCGCGGGATGTTTTCAAATTTACTCGGTCTCTTCTTCCTGCTTGCCTTTCTCGATCACATCTGGTTCGCTTAGCCCAGGAGCAGCTTCAACTTCAACTTCATCTTCCTCTATTTCTTCAAGAGTCGGAGCAGAAGCAGCTA
>JBDRGC010000433.1:0-4331 GCA_043818215.1 Chloroflexota bacterium
ACCAATATACCAACCTACCATAATTACTTACACCGAGGGAAAAAAATAATGAAAACTCGCGCTGTCATACTCGCTGGTGGAGAAGGCTCTCGATTGGGCGTGCTCACCGCCAAACGCACTAAGCCCGCGGTTCCCTTTGCGGGCAAATACCGCATCATCGACTTCACACTTTCCAACTGCGTCAACTCCGGTATCTTCGATGTGATGATCCTGGCTCAATACCGCCCCCACTCGCTGATCGAGCATATCGGTTCAGGCGCTCCCTGGGATCTCGATCGGAATTTTACCGGCGGAGTAAATATCTACACTCCGTACAAAGCCCGCCGCCCCACCGATTGGTATTTGGGTACCGCCGATGCAGTCCAACAGAATTTCAATTTCATCAAAAGCACCAAACCTGACCTGATATTGATCCTCTCCGGCGATCATATCTACGAAATGAATTACGATGCCATGATCGCTTTCCACCTGGACCACAAAGCCGATGTGACTATGGCTACCTTCCGCGTGCCCATAGAAGATGCCTCGCGTTTTGGCATCGTCGGCGTAAGTGATAATTACCGGGTCACATCTTTCGTGGAAAAACCGGACGAACCAGCCTCCAACTTGGTTAACATGGGAGTATATATCTTCAACTTAGATGTGCTGGATCGTGCGCTTTGGGATGATTACAACACTGCTAACTCCGCTCACGATTTCGGCAAAAACATCTTACCCAGGTTGGTCAAGCAAGATGCCCAGGTGTTTGCATACCCATACTCAGGCTATTGGGTAGACGTCGGCACAATAGATTCTTACTGGCAAGCCCACATGGACCTGCTGACTGACCCATCCCCTCTGGATTTGAATGACCGCTCCTGGGTGATTCACACCCGCACAGAAGAACGCCCCCCTGTTCACATTGCCAACGGAGCCAACGTGAGTGACAGCATGCTCACTCAAGGCTGTGTTATCTCTGCCGGGGCACGCGTTGAGCGCAGCGTATTGGGGTCTGGCGTACGCATTAAGGCCGGAGCCACTATCATTGAATCCGTCATTCTTACCGATAGCGTTATCGAAGCGGGAGCGACCATCGAGAGAGCAATCCTTGACAAGCGGACAATTGTAGGATCGAATGCTCGTGTGGGTGGTAGTGGGCCAAAAGCGGGCATCACTATGGTGGGGAAAAACAGCTATATTCCCGCGGGGATCATCATCAAGCCGGGAGCTGTGATCAACACCGATGTCGTCGAGACTGATTACGACTCGGAAATTGTCAAGTCGAATGAAATAGTCTGATCAGCAGTGTAGCCCATATTTCGCTCCCGGCCCTAGTATTCCCCATCTATTGACTTCCATAAAAGGTGGTGGTTAGATGGTAAGTGATGACGCATCACAAAATGCTCTAGCCGCCGTTCTTCGCGAAGCATCCCTGTGGGACGGCGGCGGGGACGGCGCTGGGAGCGTCTTTGAAATAGCCCGTCAATTACTTTTTTTTTACCACTACCCCATAAAAAAGATATTCCCTTAGGATGAATGATATTGTTTAATCGTATTGAAATCAACCCCAATATTATGCTTGGCAAACCCGTTATTCGTGGTACGCGGATTCCGGTTGAACTCATTCTTCGCAAACTAAGCGAAGGGATCACCGAAGAAGACTTACTTGATGCGTATCCCCGCCTAAGAAAAGCCGACATTCGGGCGACCTTGGCCTACGCTGCCAATATGCTGGCCCATGAAACGATAGTTTTGCAACCGGCATGATGCAGCCGGACTCATCTTTGCGGTTCCTGGCAGATGAAAGTTGTGACTTTGCGGTGGTGCGCGCCCTCCGTTCGGAAGGCTATGATGTTGTGGCGGTGAGTGAATACATGCAACGTTCAGATGATCGCGTTTTGATCATTCAAGCAGGGGAAGAACAACGGGTTTTCCTCACAGAAGATAAAGATTTCGGATGGCTTGTTTTTGCAAGCCATGAGACTTCAGCGGGGGTCATCTTAATTCGTTACCCAGGGGATGCGCGTCAAGAACTTGTGGATGCCATGTCTCAACTTGTGCATGAACAAGGGGAAAGTCTGTTGGGAGCTTTCGTAGTCATACAACCGGGGCGTGTTCGGATCAGACGTTTACCTTAGGAACGGTGATTAAATAACTTTCCCATTTTCAAAGAGAGCAGTGCAGGTTGAGTAGCCCCGAATGTTTTTTAAAGGGGCGTATCGAAACCAAACAGGGCTGATTTAAGAGCCGTTTTTGCCATAAACCGTTTGGTTTCGACACCGTACCTGCGTTCGGTGCAGGTGTACGCTACGGCACAAAGAACGTGTGCCTCCGCTACTCAACCGGCACTAGCGTTAGGACACAAATGCGCAAGTTATTTAATTCGCATTCCTTAGGAACGGTGATTACCGCTTAGGCGGCACTCTGTAAATTACTTGCGTATATATATCCTAACCCGGACGAGCCGGAACCAAAAGGAATTTCTCACCACCAAGGCACATAGACACAAAGTTAAGAAATTAAAAGTTTTCCTTCGTGCCTTCGTGCCTTGTGGTAAATGTTCTTGTTTTTTGTGCAAACTTTTCACTGCTAAGGTACTAAGGTACTAGGTACTATCGCTATCCCTTCGATAGGACACTGCTCAACCGGCACTACTCTCTTATTTGAAAATGGGCAAGTTATTTAATTCCCATTACTTAACCATCTAGACTCACATCGGAGAAACCATAATGAGATTCGAACGCGCCTCTGGCGTCTTATTGCACCCCACCAGCCTATCTGGCCCTTATGGAATTGGAGATATTGGGCCTGAAGCTTATCGCTGGGTAGACTTCCTGACTTCGGCAGGCTGCGGCCTCTGGCAAGTACTACCCCTCGGCCCCACCGGGTACGGAGATTCCCCTTACCAATGTTTCTCGGCATTCGCCGGGAATCCTTTTATCGTAAGCCCCGAGGCCCTTATCGCTGAGAATCTCCTGCATGGCGATGATATTATCGAACATATAAATTTTTCGGCTGGGCGTGTGGATTTTGGCGCGGTTATCCCCTACAAATTAGGAATACTCGATCAGGCCTACAATCAGTTTCAGCGCCATGCCTCCCCAGAAATTCGAGAGGCTTTCGAGACCTTCAAATCTACTGAAGCTCACTGGCTGGAAGATTTCGCCCTTTTTATGGCGATCAAAGACAGCTTTGGAGGCGGCTCATGGGTCGCATGGCCGGCACCCCTCCGTCAACGGAAACCAAAGGCCCTGCACCAATTCCGCACAGATAACGCCACCGCAATCGAACGCCATGCTTTCCGCCAGTTTCTCTTCTTCCGCCAATGGGGGCAGCTGCGCGCTTACGCCCATGAGCAAGGCATCCAAATCATCGGCGATATTCCCATCTTTGTGGCTCACGACAGCGCCGACGTGTGGGCGCACCCAGAGCTATTCTATCTGGATGCTGACGGAAATCCCACTGTGGTCGCGGGTGTGCCCCCTGATTATTTCTCCCCCACCGGACAATTGTGGGGCAATCCCCTCTACCGCTGGGATGTCCAGGCTGCGGAGGGTTACCGCTGGTGGCTGGCCCGCTTACGGGCCGTGCTATCCACAGTGGACATCGTCCGGCTGGATCATTTCCGCGGCTTTGCTGGATATTGGGAGGTGCCCGGAGACGCAGAGACAGCCATTGCTGGTCAGTGGGTTCCCGGCCCTGGAAAGGACTTCTTCCGTAAAGTCGAGGCCTCCCTGGGTAGCCTCCCCATCATCGCCGAAGATCTGGGCGTGATCACGGATGATGTGGTCGAACTGCGTGAGACATTTGGCTTGCCCGGCATGAAAATTATGGTCTTCGCCTTCGATGGCGACGCCAGCAATCCCTTCTTACCCCATAATTACACCGCCGATTACGCGGTATACACCGGCACGCACGATAACGACACCTCCCTGGGATGGTACCAGCGCGTAGATGAAAAGGAGCGTGATTTCGCTCGCCGCTACCTGGCCCGCGACGGAAGCGATATTTCGTGGGACTTGATCCGGGCGGCCTGGGCTTCGGTGGCGGTTTTCGCTCTGGCCCCCATGCAAGACCTGCTCAGCCTGGACAATCACGCCCGCATGAACTACCCCAGCAAACTCGGCGGTAATTGGGTCTGGAGGATGCCCCCTGAGGCCATGAGCGAGCACCTGCGCTCCCGTTTGGCGGAGATGAATTTTGTTTTTAGGAGGGGGTAGTGAATCAGTAGATCAGTAGATCAGTAGATCAGTAGATCAGGAATCAGTGTATCAGGTACGGTCTACTACTCCCTGGTTTACTGGTTTACTGGTTTACTGGTTTCCTGGTTTCCTGATTTCCAGCTTCCTGCC
>JBDRGC010000434.1:0-9860 GCA_043818215.1 Chloroflexota bacterium
CAGCAAAGTCGCCAAGGTTTCTACCCCGGCCCTCACCCAAATCCTCTCCCACGAGGCGAGGGAGCTTTTTCCCCCTCTCCCCGTGGGAGAGGGTTGGGGTGAGGGCCGGGGTAGAAACCTTGGCGACTTTGCCGGCCGAACCGGGAATTGCTGCCGTCCCTCCGAGCTTACTCAACCGGCGCTACACTCAAATTTAGAAATGGGCAAGTTATTTAATCACCGTTCCTTACCAATCTACAAACTGCCAATTTACCAATCACAAGGAGACTCACAATGTTTATCGAACTTCACCTCATTCAAAACTTTTCCCTCACCCGCCAGCACCCGGTCGTGATACTCATTTACCAACTCTCTGAGTTCCTGCATTAAGGTGACATCCTCAGGCTGATTCACTCCGCGCTGGTGGCTTCCTGCAACAAACGCCGGAAGTCAGTCAGGCTGCCGTACTCAGGAGCAACATTGTGATAATCGGCGATATCATAGCCGCAATCCACCTGCGGAGAGGGATAATGGGGGGAGAGCCAGATGGCGCCAATACCTGGCTCCTGCAGGTAGTCCAGCCTGGCGATGATACCTGGCAGGTCGCCAATGCCGTCGCCGCTGCTGTCGGTGAAGCTGCGGGCGGGACTTTAGACAAAAAAATGGCTGGCCCAGATATTCCTGGACCAGCCTCTTTTACTTTACACATTTACCAACGTGGAGCGAGTCACATCCCAAACAACATCAGGATGTTTCTCTGCCACCTGGAGCAGCACACGGGCAGCCCCACGAGGCTTGCGACGGCCCTGCTCCCAGTTTTGCAGTGTGTCCTCACTGATCCCCAACAGTGCAGCAAACTGATATTGGGACAGTTCGAAACGTTCACGAATTTGCTTTATATTTAATGCGCCCATCTCGAAAGCTCGCGCCGGGGTTCGTTCACCACGTAGAATTGCACTCCCCTCCCGAACACTTTCCAGAAGTTCACCAAACAATTCATCATTCATTTATATTCCTCCGTTACGATTTGCCTCAATATACGAAGTTGGGTCGGGGTTAGATCGCTCCGCTCATTCTTCCTAAAGACAAATAACATCAAGATGGTATCTTGAGCAACAGCCCAATAATAGATCACCCGCGCGCCACCACGTTTACCGGCTCCTTGCACGCGCCAGCGCGCTTTACGAAGACCGCCCCCACCGGGAATTAGTACACCAAGGTCTGGCCGCGACACCAATGCGTGTTGGAGCAAGCGGTACTCATCATCTGTAAGCAGTTCAACGACGCGCCGGGTGAATATACTGGTTTCAACGATTTTCATGGTTATTATCCAAAAATATAGTATACGCTACTGGCGTATACTATGTCAAGTATGTATCCATACTGTCAACGCAAGCGTAGATCTCTGACCGGTTTGCGTTAGATGGTACTCGAAGTTGAGTGCATTCGATTTGAGTCAAAAGCCCGGTCATCACCAAACATGCTGATGACCGGGCAGTCTAAAGTTTAGAAGAATGTCATCTGGGCTTCCGCAGCCACAGGCTTACACCGTCGCCGCACCCTGACCCTGATACCGCCACTGGAGATACCCTCAGATGCCACGCACTCATCCTGAGTCGTCGCAGCGCAGGGATAGCCATCGGACTGGTTGCCGTGAGTGAACCCATCGGCGAGGCCGTGTACGAGCATCTGCTGGTCCGGTCGGAAGTGGGAGTTGCTGGTCCACGACGTCAGGGCGAGGAAGATGACCATGGCCAGGTTGGTGCTCAAGGAACTCCAGCGCCGCCAGTCCGTATGGTAAACTCAATCCAAGGGAATTCAGACGCTGGTTGGTGTGTGTGGGGGATGTTGCGCCCCACGCGGAGACGTTTTCGTTTGGAGAGAAAAATATTGGGCGCGGATTGACGCGAATGAACGCGGATTCTTGAAAATACAATCCGGCAAATCCTGAAAATCCGTGCCAAAAAAAGGAGCAAAACGATGGCAGCAGATTACGTACAAATCGCAGCAACATTGGCCGCATACCTGGCCCCGTTCACCCCCTATTTAATAGAAGGCGGGAAAAAGTTTGCCGGAGAAACGGGTAAGGCCGCCTGGGAAAAATCACAGGAACTTTGGAAAAAGATTAAAACGCGCTTCGAAGATGATAAAGATATAACCGAAGCGGCCCAAGCCGTGGCGATTAATCCTGAAAATGAGGGGTTTCAATCATTACTGGCAAAAGCCTTGGCTGCACGATTAAACGAATCACCCGAGTTTGCTGACGAATTACTTGCCCTGATTGGTGGACAGGAAGCAGTCCAGAAAATCAAAGCAGATAAAAGTAGCTGGATTGAAAATGTAACGCAGGAGATCATTGGTGGCGGAAACGCCAATCAAGTAATTGAAGCCAGTGACGACAGCGTGGTTACTGGTGTTAGGCAGAGTGTAAAACGCTAATCCATGCCCAAATGCTATATCGAAGAGGGCGCATATAACGTTTGGGGGAGTGTCCAGATGCAACCATGGAATTCACCGATTTCACTGATTTTTAACACCTTTTATCCGTGCAATCCGTGACATCGTGCCATTCAGGGTAAATCCGTGGTTACTTTACCGTGCTCCCTCAACTTCTGTATACGCCCAGTTGTGGGAGGAGAGGATTGACGATTGATGATTGCAGACTTATGAAATGATTGCCTTTTGTATGGTAGAATCTATTGCATGAATAGAACGACGCATATAAAAGGTAATCATCGTGCAAACAAAACCCTAGGGCCAGTCAGTGGTGGACTGTTGCTCTCCCTGAGCGCGATGGGAAAAACCATATTTACCATTGCCGATGCCCAGGCTATCACCAGAAAGTCTTACAAATCCACCGCAGCGTTGCTCGGACAACTGGCCCGGAAGAAATGGCTGGTGCGGTTGAAGCCGGGCAAATATCTGATCGTGCCCCTGGAAGCCGGGCTGGAGGGCATCCCGATGGTTGACCGGTACGTCATCGCCCGAGAGGTGCTTTCTCCACTGCCTCACTACATCTCCCATTACAGCGCGTTGGAATTGCACGAAATGACCACCCAGCCGGTCAATATGGTTTACGCAACTGTACCCCGCCAGCGATCCAGCCGCAGTATCGCCGGGAATAAATACCGCTTCATCTACGCCAACCTCCAGGCTTTTTGGGGTTGGGAGAACCGCTGGGTAACCGAGAATGAGCAAGTACACGTCAGCGATCTGGAGAAAACTCTGCTGGATTGCGCCGCACGGCCTCATCTTTGCGGCGGCATCGGGGAACTGGCGAAAGGGCTTTGGCTGCGCAAAGCTGATCTGGACGAAAGCCGTCTGGTTGCTCACGCGCAACGATTGAATCACAGAGCCGCCACCAAGCGCGTTGGCTTCCTGCTGGAAACCTACGACTTGGGCCAACCCGAGACCCTGGCGGCGTTACAAACCCTCACCAATCGGCGCTATGCGCCCCTCGACCCGACCCTGCCAGATGAAGGCTTATACCGCGCCCGCTGGCATCTGCGGGTCAATCTCGATCCGGAGGAGCTGCGCGCCATCGTGTGGACATAATGCCATGATTACTACAGCTGAAATTGCCAGAACAGCTCATCAAACCAACGTAGGTGATCGGGTGATCGAAAAAGACTATGTGTTGAGCTGGCTGCTGGTCGCCATCGCAGAAAGCGAACTGTCGCGTAGCCTGATATTCAAAGGTGGAACGGCTCTTAAGCGCGTATATTATCCGGATTATCGCTTTTCAGAGGACCTGGACTTCACCCTCAACACCGATCTGACCCACGACGATCTGGTTACTGCGTTTGCCGCGCTGTTCCCGGAACTGAAAAAGCGGTTAAATCTGACGATGTCCATACGAAGCGCCGAACAAAACGTCTACGAAAGCAGCACACTGCTTTTAAACCACATTGGGCCATTGAAGGCCCGCCCCGGCGCACGTCATTTGAAGGTGGACATCACGTGGGGAGAGTTGATGTGCTATCCATACCAGGAACGACACCTCATAGCCCCATACAGCGATTACCCATCTGGTGTTGCTCTATATGCTTACTCACTGGAGGAAATCCTGATCGAAAAGCTCTGTGCGTTGATAGGCCGGACCGAACCCCGCGATTTGTACGACGTTTACTGGCTCCTTGAGCGGGGGAACGTCGATCTCGTTTTTGTGCCTGCTAACTTCACGGCTAAATGCCAACATAAAGGTCAAGACCCGGCGCTCATGGCTGAAGCTCTGACCAGAAAGGAGCGCATCTTTGCCCGGCTGTGGGATACGCGCCTGGCGGTGCAGGTGTCCGATTTGCCGCACCTGAATGATGTGATGCGAGTCGTGCGGCGGCATTTGCGAGGATTGGGATTGGTTTAGGAGAAAAGATGGGCGTGGACGTGCTGCACCACCCCCGCCTCCTTCCCCAGGAAATACCAGAGACCCATAATTAGATATTAGACTTGTTCCTAAATAAGTCGGCAAAGAATTTTGTACACGGATTCACACGGATTTCACGGATACAGCGAAATAATAAAGAGAAAAATCCGTGGTATCCGTGAAATCCGTGTACAAAAAAACCGTCATCGTTATTGGGGAACAACTCTATTCATTCTTTAGGAGAAACTATGTTTGTAAAGCAATTTCGTGTTGGCGGTGACCGCAACTTTGGTTACCTGGTCGCCGACGATAAAACTAGAAAGGCGGCCGTCATCGATCCCGCTTTTTCCCCGGAGCGGATTGTCGATTTCGCCCGCCAGCACCAATATCAGATCGTATACGTGTTCAACACTCACGATCACTTCGATCACACCAACGGCAACGCTGCCATCGAACGATTAACTAGCAAACGCCCGCTCTTGTTCGGAAGCGATGACCCGGAAACCGGTATCACCGTCGAGGATGGAACACGCCTTCCATTGGGAGACTTGGAGATCACCGTTTTGCATACCCCCGGTCACACTGCCGATTCGATCTGCATCTACGTTGGTGACGCCGTTTTCACAGGTGATACCTTGTTTGTTGGCAAGGTAGGCGGCACGGACTTTGGCAACGCGGCCAGGGCCGAATACGATTCCCTGCACAACAAGCTCCTCACTCTACCGGGTGAAACTAACGTCTTCCCGGGGCACGATTACGGCAGCGAGTCTCAGTCCACCATCGCTCGAGAAAGCGAAACGAATCCCTTTCTCACGCAGCCCGACTATGATTCTTTTGTGCATCTGAAACGAAACTGGGCAGCCTACAAACAGGAGCATGGAATCGCATGACCCCCTGGTACGAAGAGAGTTTTGGCCGCGACTATTTGATGTTGTATACCCAGCGCGACATCTCCGAAGCCCGCGCAAATGTGCAATCCAGCCTCGAATTGCTCTCACTTCAGAGGAACACTCCCGTGCTTGATCTATGCTGCGGAGCGGGGCGGCATTTGCTTGCTCTTCGCGAATTGGGATTCGAGCGGCTGGTTGGATTAGACCTTTCGAATGAGTTGCTGCAGGTGGCTGCCAACCGATTGGCCGGTGAAGACGATCCGTCTCACCATCATATTCCGCTGATCCGAGCAGACATGCGCGCCATCCCGTGCGAGAATCACTTTGCTGCCGTTGTGTCGTTTTTTACATCCTTTGGATATTTCGAGGCAGATGCAGAAAACCAGGCCGTCTTGGCTTCTGTTCACAACGCACTGAGACCAGGCGGGGTGTTTTTGATGGATTATATCAATCGCGAGCACGTTATTTCTCATTTGGTTCCGAGCGACGAGCGCACCCTGCCCAATGGCTGCGTACAAAATGTTCGCTACTTGACCGCTGACTGCCGGCGTGTCGAAAAGATGACCACAGTCATCACCGGTACTAACGAACGTCAGTTTCACGAGTCGGTGCGCTTATATTCACAAGCAGAGATGCTGGAAAGATTCCAGGCCGCTGGTTTTGTAGACGTTAGAAGCTACGGCTCGCTTGATGGACAGGGATTTGGCCCTGAGAGTAAACGATTGATACTAGCAGGCAAAAAAAGTGCTCGCGAATAAATGCGCTGCTGGTGTACAAAAGAAATATGTAACTACTCAGCTAGCCCCCCTGCCCCCCAATTTTGGGGGGAACCCGTGTTACTCAACCCAATTTTGGAGAGAACCCGTGTTGCTCCCCCCAGGATTAGGGGGCAGGGGGGGCGCTTCGGGCGTTGTTTAGCCAAATTCGTTGTCTACCTGAGTAGTCATAGAAATATAAACCATGACCAAAATTAACCTGAACGCGTTGCCCGTTATGGCCGAGGAAAAACTGTACTTGGATTATCTGGCTGGCTCAGGGGCGGCTGCCAAATTTTTCACCCATCCACCGCTGGGCTTTTCGGCCGCGTTGGAGAGCCGGCGGACGTGCACCTACCCGCGGCGGAAACTCTCGCAACTCCTGTCAGAATATAATGCTAAATTGGGTGCCCACGCCCACGCCATGTCGAACATAGACGCTCTTAGCAAACCATCCACGTTTTGTGTCATCGGCGGGCAGCAGGCTGGTTTCCTGGGCGGCCCAGTGTATACATGCTACAAAATCATCACCACCATCCGGTTAGCCCAGCATCTTCAAAACACGCTGGGGGAACGATTTGTGCCTGTGTTCTGGCTGGCGAGCGAGGATCATGATTTCGACGAAATCAACCATGCCCACTTCATCAAGCGCGACGGCGAAGTGGGAGACGTGAAATTCGAATGGGATCAGGCAGGACGCCCTATTGCCCTTATGCCGATCACAGCGGACATACGGCGCGCTTTTGCAGAGTACTTCGAGAAAATCTCACCTGGCCCATACTTATCACAGGTCAAGGAGCGTTTTGCTCCCCAGGCCGGGGATGATTATTGTACCTGGCAGGCTCGCATCTGGTCGGAACTTTTCTCCGATCACGGTCTGGTGATTGTGGAGCCGAGGACTTTGCGCCCCGCGGCGTCAGGCTTTTTCCAATTCGCACTGAATCATGTTGATGAAATCTCCCACCGGCTGGACGCGGTTGCCGAACAATTGGATACTGCTGGATACATCCCCGCTCTGAACCCGGAACGAGCTGGGCAGCTATATACATTCGATTCGAACGGCTATCGGGTGCGGGTGGATGAGCCACGAATCCGCCCCCTTGAGGATTGCGTTTATTCTACCGATGTTGCGCTGCGCCCCCTATTTGCCGATACCGTGCTGCCGACCGTCGCCAGCGTACTCGGCCCGGGGGAGATATCCTATCACGCCATGCTCAAGCCGCTTTACGACCTCTTCGATTTGCCCCAGCCGCTTTTTTATCCCCGTAAAAGCTACACTATTTTGACTGGGAGTGAGGCCAAGCGGATTGCCGAGTACAAAACAAGCCCAACCGCAATCCTGATCAAAACATTGGACACTGATGCTGTTTTCCGCCGCCTGATACCAGAATCCGAGTCAACTGATATTTTCACCACAGCGCGCCGGAAGCTCGAAGAGGCCTTCGCTCCCCTGCGTCCTTACGTGGAAGAGATCGACCCTAATCTGGGCAAGGCATGGCAACATGGGTTATCCAACACGATGAGGGGTTTGGATAATCTCGAACAGGGAACCATAAAAGCTCGGATGAGTCACTTGGGTTTCTCCCGAGGCGAATTACGTCAATTGAGCAACATCTTGTTGCCCAAAGACCGGCTGCAGGAGCGTGTCTTCCCGCTGCCCTATTTTATGCAAAGGCATGGAATGAAATTTTTAGACTCGATCTTCTCCGCTGGGGAAATCGAAGATTTTTCGCATCATATTCTTGTTATGGAGGCTGATAATGACTAAAGTCGATGTTATGGCCTTTGGCGCCCACCCAGATGATATCGAGATAAGTTGTGGGGGAACACTGATCAAGCTTTCAGAGATGGGACATTCTGTCGTGCTGGTTGATATGGTGCGTGGTGAGATGGGAACCAGGGGCACGGTGGAAACCCGTCAGGCTGAGGCGGCTGAGGCGGCTAAAATCATCGGCGCATTGGCGCGGGAAAATTTGGAACTCGAAGATGGTAATTTGCACACCAGTAAGAATACCAAACACAAAGTGGTCGAGGTCATCCGCAAGTACCGCCCACGATTGGTTTTCATACCCTATCATAAAGACCGGCACCCTGACCATTACCACGCCAGCGAATTAGCCTATGAGGGTATGTTTTTGGCCGGTTTGACACGCTATGAAACGGGACAAGAAAGTTATCGTCCATCCAAAGTGCTATATTATATGTCCTGGAATGAGTTCGAACCGACGTTTATCGTCGACATCAGCAACCAATTCGAACGCAAAATGAAGGCCATCTACGCCTATTCTACCCAGTTCGAACTGGAGGACAATTTCTATAAGCAAACCCGGCTGACATCGCGTGAATATAATTGGTCGCTTGTTCACCGCATGGGCTACTACGGTTCGTTGATTGGTAAAAAGTATGGGGAAGGTTTTCTCATCCGTGGCAAGATGGAGGTAGAGAACCCCTTGAATGTTGAGTTTTCAGCGTTTTAACGAAGGAGAGAGGCAACAATGCGCATCGGTATTACTTGTTATCCAACCCATGGGGGCAGCGGTGTTGTGGCTACCGAGCTGGGTAAGCATCTGGCCGAAAATGGTCACGACGTGGCTTTTATCAGTTATGCCACCCCTTTACGACTGACCGGGCTTCCACCGCGGGTCAGTTTTCACCAGGTTGAAATTGTAGACTATCCTCTGCTCGAACAATTTCCGTATACCCTGGCTCTGGCTTCCAAGATGGCCGAAGTGGCGCGGATGAAGCAGCTCCAAATTCTTCACGTACACTATGCTATCCCCTTTGCTGCTGCTGCGCTACTGGCCAGACAGATTGTGCCGGAATTGGATCTAAAAATTGTCACCACTCTGCACGGTACGGATATCACGTTGGTCGGTAATAATCCATCTTTTAGACCGATAACTGCGTTGACAATCGAGAGTAGTGATGCTGTTACAGCAGTATCCAACTTTTTGAAAGATGAGACCTACAACCAATTTCAGGTGGAAAAAGAGATTGAAGTCATTTATAACTTTATCGACCCAGAGCGACACTCTCCTGCAAGCCCACAGTGTATTCCTCACCTTGAATGCCCCAACATATTTACACTAATGCATATCTCCAACTTCCGCCCGGTCAAGCGCATAGCGGATGTCATCAATATCTTCGCTCGATTCTCAGAAAAATTGAGCGCACGCCTGATCATGGTTGGGGATGGGCCTGATGCTGGTTCGGCTTGCCAACTGGCTGAGGATTTGGGGCTTGCAGATCGAGTCAAATTCGTCGGCATTGTGGATAGCGTGGCACCTTTACTGCAGGCGGCCAATTTGCTGTTGCTTCCCAGCCAGACCGAGAGCTTTGGGTTGGTTGCACTTGAAGCAATGGCCAGCGGTGTGCCGGTGATTGCCAGCGATGTCGGTGGCTTGCCAGAGGTGGTTGAGCATGGAGTTAGCGGTTTTTTGGCCCCCGTCGGAGATGTAGATAAGATGGCGGAATATGCCCTCAAGATTCTATCTGATTGTTCGACCTGTCGGGCATTTTCTAAAGCAGCGCGTAAGCGGGCGGTTGAGAATTTTGACTACCACGACATTGTCCCACAGTATGAGGCGATCTACGAGCGGGTGTTGAAATGAGGCTTAAGATTCCGATGATTTGCTTTTGGCGCGGTTACCTTGGGCGGTATAAACAAGGCCGATGCTCAGGAAGTAGAGCAGGATCATAGGCCCCATTACCAGCCCCATGTTGACAGGGTCGAGGTTTGGTGTGATGGCGGCAGCCAGCACGGCGATGATTACCACGGCGATACGCCATTGGTTAGCAAGCGTTTTTGCTCGAATCAACCCCATCCCAGCGAGTAACCGTTCAGCCCCCCCTGCCCCCCAAAGTTGGGGGGCA
>JBDRGC010000435.1:0-3296 GCA_043818215.1 Chloroflexota bacterium
GCCATCACCGGGGCTTATCTGTACCTGATTCCCTATATTGTCAAAGGACAGCGCAACAAACGCAAAAGAGTGAAAGAAGCAGCCAACTGAAAAGGGATCAGTAGAATGGTAAATTGGTGTATTGGTATATTGGTATATTGGTAAATTGGTATGTTGGGGTTTTACCAATTTACCAATATACCAGTTTCCCAATATACCAGTTTCCCAATTTACCAGTTTACCGAATAGAGAATAACCTATGACCAATGCTATCGAAGTGACGAACCTGACCAAATACTACGGCAAATTTATGGCCGTGGATCATATCGATTTCGCCGTGAAGGAGGGTGAGATTTTTGGATTTCTCGGCCCTAATGGAGCGGGCAAGTCAACCACCCAGCGGATGCTGACCACCCTGCTGACTCCTACCGAGGGGCAGATTCTGATCCTCGGGCATGACCTGGCTCAGGATGCCTACCCCGCCAAACGTCAGATCGGGTTGGTCCCCGAGGAATCCAACGTCTACACCGAGTTGACCGCCTGGGATAACCTGATGTTCACCGGCCGGCTTTACCGCATGTCAAAAGCCGACCGCACGGCGCGGGCGCAGGAATTGCTCGAAACCTTTGGATTGTGGGAAAAACGGGATGTCAAAGCCGAGAACTTTTCCAAAGGGATGCGCCGCCGTCTGAGCATTGCCATGGCCATCATTCACGAGCCGGCCTTACTTTTTCTCGATGAACCCACCCCCGGATTGGACGCCCAAAGCGCCCGCACCATTCGAGGGTTGATCCGCCAACTCAGCGCAGATGGCACAACCGTCTTCATGACCACGCACCAAATCGAAGAAGCCAACCAACTTTGCGACCGGGTTGCCATCATCAACAACGGCAAAATCGCGGCCATCGACACCCCCGAACAGCTTAAACAAACCTTCCAGAGGGTACAATCTGTGGAAGTGGCCTTCAGCAATGCTCAAGAGGGCATCAAGGAAAAACTTGCCAATCTGGCTGAGGTGAATACACTCGTAAAAATTGGCGACAAATGGCGACTTTATACCGAAGACCCCTCCACCCTGCTCCCTCAGATCATGTCCTTAGCAGACACCGACGGGCTGCGGGTTGTCAGCCTGAATACCCTGGCCCCCAGCCTGGAAGATGTCTTCCTGCAAATTACAGGCCAGCAGATTGGTGTTGTGCAGCATAAAGAAACCCCCAAACGCCCCGGGATGCGGCGCGGCAAAGGAGACTGATAATGAAAAATTTATGGCTACGAATTTCCGATGAATTCGCCCAGGCCTGGACGGTGACCCTCAAAGACATCAAGGTTTATTACCTGCGCCCGGGCATGATCATGTTTGGCTTCCTGATGCCCTTCTTTATGTTCTTCTCCTTCTCCGTGCGCCGTGAAATGGCGGCTGCCGAGGGCCTGTCCCATTTGCTGGCGCTGACCATTTTCTTCACCGCTGCCGCCGCAGGCCCCTTTATCATCCCCACAGAACGACGCATGGGCACTTACGACCGTCTCCTGGCGGCGCCAATGTCGCTGCTCACCCTGCTTATGGGCAAGATTGCTGTTGGCGCTTTTTTTGCCATCGTGGTCGCTTCCATTGCGGCAATTTTTGGCATCCTTTTCCTGGGTGCCGCCATCGCCCAGCCAGCCCTATTAATCGCTGGCATTCTCATTGGCGCGTTCACCTTCTCGACGATGGGACTGATCTTCGGCTCCATCCCCACCCGTAACCCCGGTGACGTCCAGATGCCAAGTACGCTCATTCGATGGGTGCTGCTCTTTATCAGTGGCGTTTTCGTGCCTCTCTCGGAGATGTCCACCGTCGCACGTGGATTAGCTTACCTCTCCCCCCTGACTTATGCCCAAGATTTGATGAATTTTGCCATCCTGGGAGATGGGTTGCTCAACCCGTGGCTGGATTTGAGTGTGCTGCTATTGACAGGCGTATTGTTTCTGCTGCCATCCATCAAGCTACATCAGCGCGGCCGTGTTTTGGGGTATTAATTTGAATAGACCTGTTGCGGAATAGATAAAACCAGATATTGGACGCGGACACTTGCGCCGCACGCACACCGTCCCGATGTTCTTACGGGAGTGCAGGTGTTTTCACGGATTCCACGAATATTTTTGTCAACCAGGAACCGCACTTGAGATAATAAGAAATCCACCAGCGAAGCAAACACCCATCACAGATTTGAGGGGTGTTTGCACATAAGCCGCGCCGATTCCGGTTCCGGGGTCACCTGCCCGGAGTAGCGGGGAGCAACACCCTCACCCCGTCAAGCGTAGCGAGACGGGGTGAGGGTGTAGATGCATGAATATGCTATTGTCAAAGTAGTTACGTTCTTAGTTTGTCCGCAGCGAGAAATTTACCCAACCGAATTGGGGACGAGAAGCGAAAACTGCGTTTATAATAGGAGCATAGAGATATCAGCATGACCCAACAAGATATTTACACTCGATTTTACGAAATTATCAGATGTATTCCAGATGGACGCGTATCCACTTACGGACAAGTGGCAGCCCTGGCTGGCCTCCCCGGACGCGCGAGACAGGTGGGTTATGCTTTGAACGCGCTCCCACCGGGAAGCGACATCCCGTGGCAACGGGTGATCAACGCCAAAGGGCAGGTAAGCAAACGGGCTGATCCTGTATTCGAGGAAATACAACGCCGTCTACTTGAAGAAGAGGGCCTGCGTTTTGACGATGGAGACCGGATCTCCCTGGCCGAATATCAATGGATCGAGAAGTAGCGCACAGTTCGTAGCAGGAGAATGTCAATGGATTTTTTCGAACTTGTCGAGATTTCGACACAACATTTGGAGTTGACCAGCCCCGCAGCACCTGAAAAATTGTGGACAATTGGTCAATATCTGGGCCTGGACAGCGAAAAACGAGTGATCGATTTTGGCTGCGGTTATGGCCAGGCATTAGCGCTATGGGCTGAGGATTTCGGTATTTCTGGCGTTGGGGTTGATATTCATCAGTTCCTATGCAAACGGGCAACGGAGAGAATTACTGCCCGTGGACTGACCGAGCGAGTAGAAATTGTGTGTTCCAATGCGGCCGACTACGAATTCGAAGACCATTCTTTTGAGGTCGCATCTTGCCTGGGAGCATCGTTCATCTGGGGTGGATACCGGCAAGCTATTCGCAAAATGAAGACAGCCTTATGCAGCGGTGGGAAGATCATTGTGGGTGAACCCTACTACACCCAAGAAAAAATCCCCTCCGAACTAATCAAATACGAAGGCGACCTTCACACTGAATTCGAATTGATGCAAATCACCCGAGAAGAAGGCTTC
>JBDRGC010000436.1:0-7449 GCA_043818215.1 Chloroflexota bacterium
CGTTCGGAGATGTCGCGTTGCAAGCGGCGTATGAAGCGGATATCCGAGTCGGTATCAACGAATATCTTGACATCGAATATATCCCGCAAGGCGGGTTCGGTGAAGATTAAAATGCCTTCGACCAGGACCACCGGCTGGGGGGCAATTGGGATAGTTCGAGCAGTGCGGGAATGCGTTGTGAAATCGTATACGGGCAGTTCAATTAGATTGCCAACTTTGAGTTGTTGGATTTGTTCGATAAGCAGTTCGGTTTCCAGCGCATCGGGATGGTCGAAATTGACCTTTTCCCGCTGCGTAATCGGCAGGGCGCTCAAATCCCTATAATATGCGTCATGGGGCAAGAAGGCAATGCGTTCAGCTCCGACCCGTTCCAGGATGACGTTTGCGACTGTGGTCTTTCCAGACCCGCTGCCGCCGGCGATACCAATTACGAGAGGAATAGCGCGTGTACTCATGGTGGCATTATACTGTAGGACTTACGCAGTTGACAGGAATCAGGTGCGACGCACTCAGGTTTTCTCAGAAAGTGTGTCGCACCTGATATGGGCTTGAAATATGGGGGACCTCGTTATTTTTGGCAGGGAAATAGGAACGTGTTAGAATGTAACCGTTAGCCCCCCTGCCCCCCAACTTTGGGGGGATCCCGGTTATTGCTCAACCCAACCCTGGGGAGATCCCGTATTGCTCCCCCCAGGCTTGTCTTGAGCGTGTCGAAGGGATTAGGGGGCAGGGGGGGCTGAATGGTTACGTTAGAATGGCAGTACCTTCAAAGTTTCCGTGAAACGTGAAATGTGATGCGTGACGCAGTCCCCGAAGCGTAGCGGAGTGGGATAAAATCGTTTCACGTTTCACATGAGAGAAATAACAATGATAGAACTCATCAAACTAAAAACATTCCTTTACGCAGCCGAACACCTGAGCTTCTCTAAAGCTGCCAGGCAATTGCACCTCACACAGCCAACAATCAGTCATCATATCAAAGCACTCGAAGTCGAACTGAACGTAGAGTTATTCGAGCGTTCGGGGGGCAGTGTTCACCTCACCGAGGCTGGCCGGTTGCTATTGCCGTGGGCGCGCAAATTGATTCGTCAATCTAACGAGATGCATGAGATGATGGCGTCCATGAAGAAAGGGGTTGTCGGTCAGTTGCGAATTGCTTGCAGTACTACGTCTGGAAAGTATATTTTACCCCAACTGGCAGCGCGCTTCAGGCAGCGCTATCCTGGGATTCACGTGAGCATTCTGTCTTGCACATCGGAGCGAGTTGCCCTCCGTTTGCTGGAAGGTGAGGCTCATTTGGGGGTAGTAAGCCGAGAAATTCATGGTACTGGATTGGAGTGTCAAGCGTTTTTCGACGATTTTTTTAGTTTGATTGTTCCCGCTGGCCACCGTTGGGCGAGCCGTTCATCAATCGAGCCAGAAGAACTCCTCGAAGAACAGATCATCATCCGCGAGCCCACTTCCGGGACACGCCGGGTGATGTTGGATGAATTGGCAAAACACGACATCACATTGGATGACTTGAGCGTCTTTCTGGAATTAGGCAACGCCGAGGCTATTGTGAAAACCGTTGCCGAAGGGTACGGTGTCGCGTTTGTCTCTACCCTGGCGGCCGCCTGTCCCATGGAAATAGGAAGTGTCGTCGAAGTACCGGTTGCTGATCTCGACCTGCGACGTAAGATTTATATGCTGCGAAAAAGTCTGGATACTCCCCATCGCCCCCAGGAAGTGTTTTGGAGTTTTGTGCATGATCCGGGGAATGTGGATTTGTTGCAATTGGCGGGAGCTTGAGGGGTGGGGGAGGGTAAACAAGGTATACAAAGTAAACAGAGTATACAAAAAAAACAGGGTAGGCGAGGTATTTACCCGTCTACCCTGTTTACATTGTATACCCTGTTCACATACCTAGAAACTAAATGTTATAGTCGCATCATCGATATCCATCAAGAAGGGCGGGGCCTTCGAGATACTAATACGCTCATCGCGCAAGTCTTCTGGCTTGATGCCTTTGTTTTCCAGGGCCAACTCGCAAAGGATAACTTCGCCGCCTTCATTCAGAATTGTATTGAATAGCTCAACTGGATTGGGCAAGCCCTTGGGGGTTCCAACTTTCTCCATTTCACCTTTCAGGAATGCCTGAGAGCCGCCGGGGGTGATGAAGATGCTGACTTCGTTGCCAATAGCTATGCCTGATGAGCCTATTATCAACGTGGGCATAAAGCTGGATGATGCCGAACCGTTGCAAACAATTGCCATTTTAGTCATAAGAATATCCTTTTTGCAGGTGACAGTCACTGTTCAAGTGACTGTCACATAAAATTAATCAGAGGTATCCGATATCAGGCGTTCGGTCGGACGAACATGAGATATGCCGTAACCCAGGCACCCAGAACAATCGAAATAGCGGCTACAAATGAGCCAATTGCCAGTTGGGGGATGCCGCTCAAGATATGGGTCACATTACAACCACCGGAGGTGACGGCCCCGAATCCCATCAGCAGGCCGCCTAAGAAAGCCTGACCGATCATGGCTGGCTTGGGGAAGCGGAACTTGAATTCACCCGAGAGCAACGCACCGATTAATGCGCCGATGACGATACCAAGTACCATGGCGGCAATCCAGTTGACGGACTGGTCTGGGACGCGCAGGATGACGACTTTGACCCACTGAATCCAGCCAGCGGTGATACCCAGGGGGTAATTGCGACCCGCAGCAGCGGAGATTGGGAAAGAAATGATGTTCACGACACCGATCGCGATACCGGTAATCAACCAGTTCCAGGGTCTCTTGAAGAAAGTCACTGATGTATCAGTGACTAGAGTATCATCGTCATTTTTGCGAGCCATAAAGTACCAAATTCCACCCGCAACAATGGCAATGATCAGTGCCAAGACCCAGTATTGCATACCAAGGACGCTGGCCAGGGTCGGGTTTGTTGCATCGGGTGTTTGCAGGGATACCATGATTGGCTTTAAAAAGCCCATCGCGGTCAGGGTTCCGGTGGTAGCCAGACCGATTACTGCGGCCAGCGCGCCCATCATGCCTTCGCCGACGCGGTAGGTGATCCCGCTGGCACAGCCGCCAGCGATGACCATACCAACACCGAAGACGAAGCTTCCGACCAGGTTCGCCCACCCAAATGAGGGTTTGGGGTTGATCGAAATTATCCCGGTGGCATCCATGAGGGCAAAGCCGGCCATCGAAACCAAGATGGCAACACCGACTGATTTCAACAGCGTGTAATCTTGCAGCAAGGCGGTGTCCCGAATTGCGGAATTCATACAGAAGCGGCCGCGTTGCATGACGAAGCCAAAGATGATTCCAACGATCAAACCAGTGATTATTGCAGTAGCCATATTTAATCCTCCAGATTAGTCTAATGTTTTATTTGAGTCCGAATGCTTCGATTAACATGCGGTGATTGGGTCCGTCGATTTGCTCGACCGAAATGAGCTTATGTCCCTGCTTTTTTAGATTGCGGGGAATTCGTTCCACAGACATGGGATAATCCAACAGAACTTCGAGGACTTCTCCCTTGGCCATCTTCTTCAAGGTGGTCATGGTGTTCATGTCGGGGTACGGGCAAATTTTGCCACACACATCCAGGGTTTTATTAGGTGTAATTTCACTCATATTTAGTTCTCCTTAGATAGAAAATAGAGGGAATGAGTTTTGTCTAATAGCTAAAACTCAACTTTGCGTCTTCGGCTTCGAATAGGAATGTAGATGCCATCATGACCTCTACGCCATCCACAAGGTCTTCTTTTGTCATGTCCCAGACGGGCAGGCCCAGCTCACATAGAATGACCCGGCCATCCAGAACTTGAATGGCATCGAATAACTCTACGGGATCGGGCTGTCCTTTCATACCCTGGTATTTATTCAGGGCGCCTTTGGCCAATATTTTGGCAGCTCCGGGCTGAACAAACAGCAGCACCTGGTCACCGGTGGCTGCAATCGCGGCACTCATAACAAGGGCTGCCATGACACTTTGTTCATCGTCGTGATTGATGATTACAATTATTTTGTCGATTTGAAATTCTTCGCTCATAGATATCTCCTTTCTTTTTGAGATTTTCGTATTCACTCTGCCGGGGCAAATGCTCCAGCAGTTGCCTTGCTGTGTTCTTTAGCCTTTTCTTTCACAGCCTGGAAATACACAGCAAAGGGACGGTATAGCAAATGTGCCCATTTACCCATCGGCCCTACGGTGACGTACAACATCATCATAATCACTAAGTGAGCGACATAAGCATAGTAGGTTGCCATAGGCAGGCCTGCATAGCGCAAGAAGTGAATCGTCAGGCCGGAAGCCGCCAGCAAGACCAGTAAGATCGGGAACAGCCAATCGCTCGGATGGGAATGCTTGTGCATCTCATGATCTTTGCGGATCCTTCCAATGACGACTTCGATCCCACCGTAAATCAAGGCCCCCGCGGCCAGATAGCCCAGCCAGCGCTGGGGATGGTATATCGGGTAGATATTATCCGTTTGGAACCAGCCCAGGAAGACCACAATCAGAGCGAACATCGTCCCGTACCCGGCCACAATGATCAGGTGGTTGATCCATCGGCGCTTACTGTCCTCACACTCGGAAAAGCGGTTCTGGGTTATCGTGTGGTAGATCAAAGTCCAGACCTCTATTAGATAGACCTTCAGCGGAATACCCTGCCGCTCTTCTTTGCTGAATACAAAGAAATACATACGTGCCAGGTTGGATAATAGGAAGCCCCCCAGCACCGCGGCCAAAATCAAGTCGGCGATATGGATCATATGGACGGGGGCAAAAGTGTTGAGTTCTACCTGGGAGGTGACCATCGGCCCGCTCAGCAAGGCAGCCAGCCCAATCACCAGTATCGCGGCAACCAGGAACATGGCGATAATCCATCCTTTACCCTTGTAAACTTTGCCAGATAGGCCGGTCCAATCATATTGGGCCGTCAGCCAGCGACGGGCAGCCATCATGGTTTCGCCTGGTTCAGCTTCCCTGGGACAAGTCACAGAGCACTCGCCGCAGTAGTAGCACAGCCAGGGATCCAGGCTTTGTGATAATTGTTCTTTATTGCCAATCTGCACCATGCGGATCATATTGCGCGGAAAGGCGTAGTTGTCGCTGGTGAGAGGACAAATGGCGGTGCAGTTGCCGCAGTTGAAGCATTTTTCGATGCCGATAGCGCCGTATTTCTTGAGTTCGTATAATAATCCAGGTTCGATACGAGTACTCATTATTTCTTCTCCTCCACCAGTTTATACAGAACATCGACAAAGTCTTCCATTCCGTCTTCGGCAACGAGGTCAAATTTTTTCATCGATGAAATATGCCACATCACTTCATGGGTGGGCATATCAACGATTTCGGCCACTTGCGGCACTGTTTTGGATTCTTCTCCAAGAGCCGCACGGATCTTTTTGCGGATTGCCATCGGCTCTATGAGCAACGCCTGGGTACGTTTCACAGTATCTGCATGTTCCTTACGCAGTTGTTTGAGTACCTGGGTTTTCTCTTTACGGGATAATTCTTTATAACTCACGCTGCAACCTCCATTGCTATGGCATCTACCATGGCTTCGAATTGTGCTACTTCCCAGCCCTGAACTTCGATGGCTTTGTTGGGGCAGGCGCTTACACAGTTACCGCAACCAGAACAGTTAGCCGGTATGACCACAGCCCTTTGGATTTCTTTGCCATCCACGGTTAATGTTTGTAGGGCAATCGCATCTTCATATTCACAAACTTCTACACAGGCGCCTGTTCCATCACATTTCTCCGCGTCGACTGTAGCCACAAAAGGCTCTAAGATCACCTGGCCCGAGGCCAGGAGAGCGGATACTTTTGCCGCGGCGGCGGAGGCTGCGTTGCAGCTTTCTTGGATCGTCATTGGGCTTTGGGCGGTGCCAGCCAGTACGATCCCGGGGACAGGGGTCTCTACGGGACGCAGCTTGGGGTGTACCTCCAGGAGGAAGCGATCATCACCAACCGGGATTTTCATCAGGTTGACCAGATCAGCCACAGGACGCGGCATGATTCCAACGGCCAGGATCACCAGATCAACAGCGGCCTCGATTTCCAACCCGTTGGTCAAATAATCTTTGCATTTCACCAACACGGGGTGAGTGTCTCCCTTGGGGGCGGCAACCACCTCGGGTCGTTCATCGCCGTGGAAGCGTAAGAAGCGTACCATATTGCCAGACGCGTTCGTGTAATATTCTTCGTGACCACGCCCGTAGGTGCGGATATCTTCGTAGAAATCATAGATATTGGTTTGCGGGAAACGCTCACGCAAATCATTAGCCGTATGCAGGGTAGCCGTGCAGCATACCCGCGAACAGTAATTGTTGAGTATTCCATCTGGCTGGGGTTCATCCACGTCGGCTAGATGCCGGCTGCCAACACAATGCAGCATGGCAATATCCCGGACCGGACGGCCATTCCAAATCAATTCATCAGGATTATCTTGCAATCCCATATAGCGGATAAATTGAGGCAGGGTGACAACTTCGGGGAGTTCTCCATACCCATAATCGCCTTGGGGCGGCTCATAAGGGGTAAAACCTGTGGCAATAACAATTGCCCCGACTTTAAGGTCGAAAGTTTTTTCTTTATTCTCGAAAACGATTTCTTTCCCACCAATCGTGATCGGTTCGCCATTGTAGTTTTCCCAATCCACGGCTGGGTCTGATGGATAACAGCCCTCATAAGAGCGATATATGACTTTGCGCTTTGTCAGGCCGTAATTGAATTCGTCAGGCACTTCTTGCGTACAGGCAGCCATTGCAGCTTCGGCTATATCGCTGCTTACCCCGCGGGATTGTTGGCGAATTTGGACTTCGTAGTTGCCAATATAGCCGCCATAACCTACCATCTCTGCCAGGGTGTAAATTGTGATCAGCGGGTGCGCAGTGACTTTTTCTATCAAAGCGTGCAGGCTTTCGCGGGCATTCTCCTCGGTGGGGAAAACGGTCTCAAGCTGCGCCATCCGCCCGCCCAAAAAGGGAGTTTTCTCTATCAGTGTGACTTGGATGCCGCGTCTGGCAATATCATAAGCCGAACGCAATCCAGCCACGCCGCCGCCAATCACTAATGCGTGTTTCTCGGCATCCAGTTTGATCTCATCGAGTGGTTTTAGCAGGCGTGCTTTGGCAAGCCCGGCTGACATGAGACGGACGGCTTTTGCGATAGCTCCGGCCGGGTTACTACCGTGAACCCAGCTATCTTGCTCGCGCAATCCAACATGATGGTAGCAATAAGGGTTCAACCCGGCGCGGGCGACGGTTCCACGGAAGGTACCCTCGTGAAGCGAGGGGGCGCAGGCTCCAATGACAACCCGGTTGACGCCATGCTCTCTGATATCTGCTTCGACCAAAGATTGACCGACATCGGAACACATGGCCATATTTGTGCGCGATACAATCACATTGGGCATTTCACGCAACGCATCGGCGACTTTTT
>JBDRGC010000437.1:0-4404 GCA_043818215.1 Chloroflexota bacterium
GGGCGTTAGGCCACAATGGGACCAAAATCGGTCCAAAAGCATTTACAATTTACCATTCACCATTCACCATTTACAATTCTCCCGGTGATCTGGGATTGCGTTCCGTTACTCCAACCACCGTCACATTTTGGGATTGCACCCCTTCACGCTTCACGCAGAGTTTGGGGTGATTATTTTTTGCTAACTACGGATTCAAAATAACAATCTCACTCTGGCTTCGGAGGTCATTCAACCATTGCTGCAACGCCTGGATTTGTAACACCCGATAAGTATCAGGACTTAGAGGTCGCTGCGGATCGTGTTCGATGACTTGCACAATATGAAAACCCAGTGATGTTTCGATCACAGGCCCATACGCACCAGGATCGAGAGCAAAAATCACCTCATCCAATTCTGGAACGGTGAGGTAACCCCGAGGGAACCATCCCAAATCTCCTGATGTGAGAGGTTTGTATTTTGCCGCTAAGGTTTCAAAATCCGTTCCAGCTTCCAGTTGAGCAAAAACATTAGTAGCTTCATCTAAATTATATAGCAAAATTTGACGAGCGTGTACTTGATCAGCAGAATTGGGTACTTCCAATATGATTTGATCCCGCATCCAGGCCGCAGCAATGGAGCGGGTCAAAGTCCGGCGGAAGCTTTGTTCCGTGTACCCATGAACGGTTGTCCAATCTTGCAAAGTTGTCTCGCCGATATCAAGTTGATCGATACGAGTTTGCAGTATGACTTCATCAACCACAAACCCAGCTTCGATGGCCGCTTGGGCCAGCAAAACCTGGTCGATCATATCTTCCAATACGTTTTCTTCCTCGTAGGTTGCCAGGCTCGTGTCAGCCGCGGCGCGGAAGAGTGCCAATTCAGTTTCGTATTCTTCCAGACTGATTCCCTCGCCATTCACTTGCGCGGCTAATTCGACAGGTGTTGTCGAAGGAAGCAAAGGGGGCGGAGTTGCTGTGAGAATCGATTCCGAGGGAGCAGTTGTAGATGTCTGAGGAATGGTCTCGGAAGGGACTATTTCTCCATCTTTGCAGGCTGCCAGCAGCATGACCAAGCCCGCTAACTCCGCTATGATTAAAAACCGCAATGAGATTTTTTGTGACATCGCCACGATTATACTCTAACTATATCATCTCAACAAACCGGGGAAGAGGGTATTTTCTCCTAAAAGTAAGAGCGTGTTTTCCCCATCGTTGTAGCGGATAGTGGGCCGCGGAGAGGAACGGGTGGCTGGCAGCGGACTGTAGCGGAGTAGCGGAGGATGGGCAGCGGAATAATGGGAGATATACCGTAGCGGATGAGCGGAGGATGGGTGGCCGCGCTGCCAGTTGAGCCATTGGAAACTTTGTCCAGCGTATCTATAATGCCCAGAAATGGTTGATGATCTCCCCTTGACGTATCTATAAAGTGTATATACAATATTGGCATGAAGTTTGAATGGAATGAAGCCAAGAACGAGATGAATATCTGTTCTCATGGCATTGACTTTATGGTAATTGCTCAAAATCCTGTTGATAGAACTGCATTGCACTTGAAAAGTGCGTACCCAAAGGGCATGATATTGCAGTTCGGGTCTCTATGGCAGACTCGTGGTGCAACGCATCCTTGGGGATGCAATGCACCACTAACATTTTGAGCAACTACACTTTATGGATGTTCACCAGGTATTCAATGGCCCTATGATTATCAACTCTGATGATCGGGAGTATTATGGCGAGAACCGTTGGATTGGCACTGGATTTCTGGGCAATACTATCGTTGTAGTTGTGTTCACTGAAAAATACAAAGATACCATTCGTATCATCTCCGCACGAAAGGCAAACAAACATGAACGGAAAGAATTTGAACAGGAACTCGCGTACCGACTGGGATAGGTTAAATCGCATGACGGATGAAGAAATAGATTACTCAGATATTCCCCCTCTTGATAATGAATTCTTCAAGTCGGGCGAACTTCGTATGCCAAAGGCAAAGCCTCTGATTTCCATACGAATGGATCCCGACGTATTGGCATGGTTCAGGTCACAGGGAAAAGGGTATCAAACCCGTATAAATGCAGTTTTGCGCATGTATGTGGAAACCCAAACCGCAAAATAGCCTGCACGTCTGCACGGGGCGCATATAATGTTTGGGGGAACGTCCAGATTCAACCACAAATTTACCCTACGGGCACGATGTCACGGATTGCACGGACACCGTGCCGGTACGGCGTAAAAAACGTAAAAATTCAGTGCCGTCGTGCCCGAAGGGTAAATCGGTAAAATCCGTGGTTGAATAGACCTGTAAAGTAGCACTCCCCCAACTTGTAAATGCGCCCGTCTGCACGGAAATCAAGCAGTTTGTCAGTGGAACTGACCTACGGGAGGTTACGCACGATTCAAAAATAGATGACACAACCACGAAAAGCATGTATAATCGTCACTAATATGGACGCCGATAAACAAACCTTACGCAGCCTTCGTGAAGAAAACATCCGTCTGAAAGATAAAACCCAGGATCTTCAAACGGAAGTGGATCGTCTGCGCCAAATCATCCATGCTCTAAACACGCTGCAATATAATATAGACGCAATCACTCCTGACACCGATGTGCTGGCATTGATTTACAATATCCTATCCGCCGCAATCGAGGCCATTGGCTCAAATGACGGATCCCTTTTGCTGCTCGATACAGACGAAGAGCAATTGGTATTCGTAGAAGTGATTGGGATAGGCAGCGAACAACTGATCGGGTTTCGCATTCCATCCAACGAAGGAATTGCGGGCTGGGTTCTAACAAATAAATCTCCGACCATAGTTCCCAATGTTCGACAGGATGCGCGCTGGTCGCCTTCGGTCGATGAGGCAATAAGTTTCCGTACAGCCGCTTTGATTTGTGTTCCGCTGCTGGATGACGAACGCCCACTGGGCGTGATCGAGGTGCTCAACCCGCTTAGCGGAGGCCCATTCTGCATCGAAGACCTGGATATCTTATCGCTGATTGCCCGTCTGGCATCTCTGGCACTGGTACGGGCAGAAGAGGTCGGAGCAGCGGATAAAGAAAAAGACCCCACACCTTGACAGCATTGTCATTTTGCAGATAATTGGAGGCGACAGGGGTGGTACCGCTGGCAATCTATCCCGTCCCTTGCCCGGGGCGGGATTTTTGGTTTCCGTGAAACGTGAAACTTGAAAGAATTTTATCCCACTCCGCTACGCTTCGGGAACTACGTCACGCACCACGCTTCACGCCATTCGCCATCCCACATCCACCATTCGCCTCACTCGTCAAGTTTCACCCCCGGAGATCTATGCTCGAAAAACTAGAACCAATTCAACAAATAGCCCTCTCTGCGCTCGCAGATGTCGAACATGAAGACGCCCTCGGCCAATGGCGCGTTGCCCACCTGGGGCGCAGTTCCGCCATCATGGATGTGTTCAAAAACATGGTCAGCATTCACAAAGATGAACGCGGCTCCGTGGGACTCGCCGCCAACCAGGTCAAGCAGGCTCTGGAGGCAGCACTCGCTGAGAAAACCGAATCCCTCCGCAAGGCCGCATTGGAACGCTCTCTAACACAGGAACGGCTGGATGTGACCCTGCCAGGGCGTTCCATCCCCCGCGGACGCTTGCATCCCGTCACGCAGACTCTGCGCGAAATCTATCGCGTCTTTGCCGACATGGGTTTCCAGGTTTACCGCTCGCGGGAAGTCGAAACCGACGAGTACAACTTCCAACTGCTCAACTTTCCCCCTCACCATCCGGCCCGCGAGATGCAAGACTCGTTTTATATTGCCTCCGACGAGGACCGCGGCGACAACCCTCTCCTGCTGCGCACCCACACCTCAGGAGGGCAGATTCGTGCCATGCGTGAATTCACTGCCGCCGACTCCGATAACCCGCCCCCGATACGCATCATCCTGCCAGGGATGTGCTACCGCCACGAGCAGATCAGCACCCGCTACGAAACCCAGTTCACCCAGGTAGAGGGATTGGCCGTCGGAAAAGACATCACCTTCAGCGACCTAAAAGGAACGCTCAGCGATTTTGCCCGCCGGATGTTCGGTCAAGATGTGCGCTATCGTTTCCGAGCCTCCCATTTCCCTTTCACGGAGCCAAGCGCTGAGATGGATATCGAGTGCTTCTTGTGCGGTGGCGAGGGCTGCCCGGTGTGTAAAAATGCCGGCTGGCTGGAAATTTTAGGTTGCGGCATGGTACACCCTAACGTGCTGCGCAATGGCGGCTACGACCCGGAGAAATACACTGGCTTTGCCTTCGGCATGGGGACAGAACGCATTACCATGCTGCGCCACCGCATCGAAGATATTCGTTATTTCTGGGCGAATGATTTGCGGTTTTTGGAACAATTTTAATGATTGAATGAAGAATGAAGATAAAAGATTGATGATTAAAGATTAATGATTAAAGG
>JBDRGC010000438.1:0-3970 GCA_043818215.1 Chloroflexota bacterium
CCGAGTGCCCAATGGACTGGCTTACAAGCTCCAGGTAGTCGGCGTCCAATTGCATCGCTTCAAACGGCGTCAAGGGTTCATCGTGCAGTACATAGAGATTGCCAAGGATGCGGCCGGTATTGGGATCACGGCGTCTGCGCACCAGGCTCAACCAGCGTGTCAAACGCAGCAGTGTCAGCGCGCGTGCAACCGTTTCATGCGATGCCCGCGCGGTGCAAGGCATCGACGCCAACCAGGGTCGCAACTGTTCATAGGTGGGAAACGCCGTCACACCGTCGTCGTTGAGCATCAGCCGGAAGACTTGCCAGGCATTGCGTTCCAGCGGCGTCAGTCTGCTATCAAGGAATAGGCGCCGCGGCACGCTCTCGTGCCGGTTGCCGCTGAACAGGAAGCCGTCACCGGAGGCGGGTCTGTGGTCGGGTGTGAGTTTTTCCAGGGCATTATTGAACAGATCGGCGATTGCGACAGGGCCTCGGCATGGTGCTGTGTGGTGCATGGCCATGGTTATCCAAATCCCTGATCCACCCAGTTCTTGATCGCCGCCCAGACCACCGACAGCGGCAGGGACATCCCTTCGGCCAAGTCCATTGCCGCATCGAGGATTGAGGTCTCGTCCCCCAGATCGATGTTTCTACTGCTGTTCACGGCCTTCCATTTCCGCCACAGCTCCGTATCCTGGGTCTCGTCCAGGACAGGATGGCGCCCCTTGCGTTTCGGCAGGTCGAGGATTTCACGGCGCAGGGCGACTTCCTGGTTCGTAAGACCATAGAAGCCGTTCACCATATCCGTGCTCGCACCCAGCCTGAGCATGCGATCAATCGTGGCAATCTCTTGCTCCATATTCAACGCCTGTTGAAGCAGCCGTTGCAACACGTCACGGTTGATCGTTACAGAACACCAGGGCACTTGTGAGTTGGCTAACACGCTGACCATCTCGGGATTCTTGAGCGCATCCAGGTCCCGCGCGCCAAAACCCATTGACTGACAACGACGCAGTTGGCCATTGCGAAGATCATAGAGTGCCTGGGCGATGACGGCCTGGTTGAGTGGATGTGCATACATTGGAAAACCTCCCGTTATGAGCTGCGGCCCATACCCTCTGATTCAAACTCCAACACCCTGCGAGCCAACCGTACGAGCCGAAAGAGTTGTACGAGTGCGGTATCGCTCAGTCGCTTGATCTGGGGGTCTTGACCATGCAGAAGTGCCGGAAGGGCGGCGGCCATCTGCTCGTTGTTAACCACGGCACCCCTGTTGGGCTTCCCGCTGACGGAATCCAGAAGCATCAAGATAGCGCGGCCGGATGGGGTCATGTCCTCGTTATGATTGGAGCACGAGAAACCAATTCCAGTGTCTTCGTCATCAATGCAATAAGCCAACGAGGCTTCGGCTGCAATCTCCCGTGCGAACTGGCTGATGTGGGTTCGCAAATTGTCTGGATTATCCAGGCCCGGCTCGATATACCAGACATCGGAAATCGGATACACGCCTCCAGCCTGTACCGGAACCGACTGCAATACGTTTTGCGTGAAGTCAGGTGGAGCCTCATCACCCAGCTCGTCAGCCACCATACGCTGAATCGTTTGAAGCCTTTGAGTTGTCGGTGCAGGCGAAACAATATGCTCTTGCAACACGTCAGTGGGACGTTCAACGTTCAGAGGAGGAAGGTTCTCGTTTTGTGAAGCTCCAGGCCCTTCGACCGTCTCTACCTCATTTGTATGTTCCACCCTAGTGGAAAGCGTCGCCGAGGATGGCGGCACTGCCGGAGTACCGGTCAATGCCCGATGGCGGCTACCTGATTCGTTGACGGATAAAGCGAGTACATCGTAGTTGGTGCCAAGCATCTCCGACATCTGGCCGATCAGCTCGTCCTGGACTCGCCCAGCCGAGAAATCGTCAACACTGACATCAAACTGACCGAGTACCTCCTGGAACAAGGTATCAAAGTCAGTTGCGAGTGATCGGCCCTTCGCGTGGTGTTCCCAGGTGCGTTCGCTTGCTTTACGAATCACCGCAAGCCGCTCGACCTGGTGACGCCCCAACCCAGCATAGAGGACGTTGGGAATAGCAGGCAGTAAGTACTGAACGGCATCACGCATGCGGCTTATATGAGATTGCTGCACTGAATATCCATCGCCACGCAAAAGTCGGGCAAGTTCGGATTGAGTGATCGGCTGACCTCTTTCCTCCTCATAAAACTCCCGCGCCTTCTCAACGCCCAATGCGCGTTCGATAAAGGTCAGTCCCCCACGAAGTTCGTTTTCCGCAAGGTGGCCAGTCAACGCAACAATCTCACCACGCTCAGGCCATGGGCGAAACAAGCAGGGAATGCGGAAAAAACGTTCGTCTTTGGTCTCCGACCACAATTCACGCAGGATCGCCAACCGAGTGTTTCCGCCGTTCCTGATGATGAAGTGGTCGGCACCGGGGCGGCGAGTAATGGGAGGAGCTGCATCCAGCCCACGTTCTTTGATGGACGCTTTGATCTCGTCGTATAGTGGATTTCGTGTCAACCGTGGGTCCAGCTCGTACGGCCGCAACTCATCAAGCGTAACGATCATTGGCGTATCCACAATGGGATCAGTCAATTCAGCCGCTACGTGAGCGCCGGGCGAAAACCCTTCGGTGAGCAGCTTGTCGGCCATCTCGTTGGGGGTTAAGTCAGCCATCCTGATTGCCCCCCACCGAACCCCCTGTAGCAGCGACTTCAATACAGACTGAGATCGGCCGAACGTTCACCGGCACAGGCCCGGTGAATACCGTGGGTAATCCGGCTTTGGTGAGCCGCAGATGGCCCCCGGGTGTACGCATGACCAACCAGCCTTCACTCATCACATACTGAATCAATGGGAATAGTCGCTTATGCCCCGCAGATAGTTCATGTGCGCAGATCATGCTTCGCTCCTTTGCCTGTCACCAGGGACAATGGCATTGCCCATTGAGGCAACATCTCTGTGGCAAGACTACGAATGATTTCGATAGCAGCGGGAGTTTGACGGCCTGTGGGGCGATGACGCTCGACTCTATGAACAGGTAGCCCTTTCGTAGCCGCTTTCGGGAAAGCTTCAATGGATGGAACCTCCGCGTCGAGAACTTGCACTCCGGGCTGGTCACGAAATACGAGCCTGAGTGTCTGTTGAACCAGCCTGGCGTTGGAGGACACTGCTGGGATGCGGTTAATCAACAAGCTGATAGGAGGTGGTTGAATACCAAGATGGCGAAACGGTTCTACTTCCTTGACAAGTTGCAGCGTCCCACGTTGTAGCTCCCTAGCTGCAAGTATCTCTGGTGTGACCGGTGAAACAGCCGAATCAGAAGCCAGAAATGCCATTTCCAGCAGGACACTGCGCGCACCCTGGGTGTCAATCAGGATGAGGTCATAGTTTTTACGGAACACAGAAAGCAAATTGCGCAGCCTCAGACGACCGTCTGGAGCATGTAGCAATAGCGTGTTCAGTTGACGGTGTACATCGTTGGAAAGCACTATATCGAGACCATCGATACAGGTTCCGGAAATAAGTTGCGTAATATCCCGTTCGTTGTACGCGAGCAGCTCATAGGTGCCGCCTGGCGCCCGGTGAGATAGCTCATAGTATGAAGACAGCGTGGGTTGAGTATCCAGATCGAGCAACAAAACCCGGAAACCGGCATCGGCAAAGAAGCCGCCAAGATTTGCCGCAATCGTAGTTTTACCAACCCCGCCTTTGGTGCTTATCAACGATAATACTTGCATGAACGGCTCCTGTTTTTCTAGATTGGGAAAGTACGGTCATGACCGTTCATTTCGCCGTTCTGTAAGCCATTGTTCTATCTCGACTGAGTCCCAACCCACTGCGCGCACGCCAATGCGAATGGCTTTAGGAAACTTACCCAGACTCATCAGGTTGTAGATATGAGCGCGTTTAAAACCGGTTTTTGCTTCTACTTCTGGCCGACGCAACATGCGGCGTTCAATATTGGCCTCGCTGAA
>JBDRGC010000439.1:0-5331 GCA_043818215.1 Chloroflexota bacterium
GTTATAATTTAGTTACTTTTCTGGAGCAATATGTTTAGGAGGTAGAACATGCACTACCAATTTACCGTTATCATTGAGCGCGACCCGGAAAGCGGCTGGCTGGTGGGATCGGTGGCCGAATTGCCCGGTTGTTATACGCAGGCGCCCACTTTGGCCGAACTGGAGGCCAATATGCACGAGGCCATCCTGGTTTACATGGAGACCATCGCGGAGCAGGAAACCCCCGACCCCTTCCCCACCTTCGTGGGCCTGCAACGCCTGGATGTAACGATATGAGTCGTCTCCAACTCCTGCCCTATCGGAAGCTAGCTCGGGTAGCAGAAGCCGCTGGCTTTGAGTGGGTTCGCTGTCGGGGTAGTCACAATACATTCCGCACGGCCAATGGTCGGGTGGTGGTTATTCCTGACCACGGTAGCCGGGTCATTGTGCGGCCCTTGTTGCGCAAAATCATCCGTGATATGGGGTTGACAGTGGATGAATATAATGACCTGGTAGATTCGGTGTAGTTTTCTCACAAATTCATGAGAAATTTTTTCTTTTGCGCCTCATTCAGAACGCGGGCTGCCTATGGCGGGTGACATCTATCATCTGGGCGGTCCGCGTTTTGCGCGTCAGGGCGGGTATGGGACACTGAGGGGGACAGGCAAATTGAGATGATTCCCAATATCTTACATTTTTGCTGGCAAATTGGTGGTAGGAAAATCGTGATTGGAAGAATGGTGGTCTTGAGAAGAATCGCCTTTGGCTTCCTCCGCAAGAATGCGCAAAGTATGCCCCACAAAGCTGATGAGTCCCAAAGGGATGACCCACCAGAAGATACAAAATAGAGGGTTGAGCCACCACAACAGTGAAGTTTCACTGGTGCGATTCATGCTTAGAAATAGTATCTCGATCAGGTTGCCTTGAAAATGCCAGGCGAGAAACGTTGTCCACACGAAGATCACGAACACCAGGGCAACCAGCCTCAAGCCAGCGTCACGATACCAGAGCAAAATGACCGTGGCAACGCCAACCGCCCACGCGCTGACGACATTGAGTAAAGTGAAGAAAAAAGCCAGGTTGGGATTGGAGATGGGCAAAACACCCGCAGAGACCAAATTGCTGAGCACCAGCACGACGACCGGCAGTGTCCACCCATGCCAGGTTCGAAAGAAGCTTCGATAGGCAACCATCAACCAGGTAGTCGCACCGACCAGGGTCAATATAAGCCAGCCGGCATAGACGAACACCAACGCCAAGCTGCCAAAATCGGTATCGGCTGGGACGAGGAAGATCGAAACCAGGTCCAGCACAAGCAATCCCCAGCTCAACCGGGTCAGCCAGGATAGCAGACAAGATTTGTTCACGTTTCGTACTCCGCGAGCAGCCAGGGGAACAGCAGTGCGTTGCAGGTATCCGTTTTGCAACATTTGTCGAAGTGGGGCGGCCCTGAGACAGGCGCGTTGCAAAAGGGGCAGCGCCGGGCGTATTTCCGATCTGCATAAAAGAAAAAGCCCACACCGGTGACCGCGAGCAGGAGGCCGAAAAGCTCTGCCACGATTAGAAATGGGTTCAGGAAATTCTCGGGTCGAAGCAAGGCTACGGTGATGAGCGGTAAGATGGTCAAACCACAGAACACCACCACCAGGCTAACAATAAGAGAGGCTACTTGCATTAGATGCCGTTCTGCTTGGGGAAATGCGTACCAGGTCAAGAGACGGCGCAGCAACCAGGTGATCAGAAATAGAGCAGCCAGGAGGACGAAGAAGATGATGAAAACCTGGGCCAGGTTGATAATGGAGGCCTTTACCACGAAGCCGGTCAGATCGTCAAAGCCCAAGTCGACCGAGTTACCGGCGTAGTGGGCAATGCTGGCGACGGCGTGTTGCAGCATTTCGTCGAGAAACTCCGGTGCAAATATGAGTGAGAAAAACAAAATGGCGATGATGGGCAGCAGCCACAACAGGCGCAAACCAGCCACCACACCGACGATTTTCACTACATCAAGCCAGACAGAGCGACCCCGTACCAGCGCGGGAATCAGGTATCCAATCGAGACCGTGATCATGACAATCAGGCTCGAAAAGTGCATCGGCCAGTTGCCCACGTGGATCAGCGTCAACGGGCTGCTCAAGAGGATGTCCAGCAGCAGGGTCAGGCTACCGACGAGGATGGCGGTGCGGAACCATGAGTCGAAAACTTGACCCGGATCAGAAACACAAAACAAACGCGTTTCATCGTCAGGATGATATGCCAACAAAGCTCTAAAAACCGTTGTGAGTGGCTTGAAGATTTGGGCTAGCTTCTTTCTCCCTGGAAATTGTACGCGGCTCTGAGAGGGTGCGATGGGAGAAAAAGCCCCGTATTGAGGCTGCATTCGAAAAAAACGGCCCCGGGGGATATTGATGCCCTCCCAACGCGCCAGCCAGCCAGTCGCCGCCTTTTTCCGATGTATGGCCTTTAGCGTGCTGGGGATGGTGTCGGGATATTTCCTGAGAGAAGGCAGGCTCAAGCCCATCAAGGCAGCAAAGAACGGCATGATTTCTCCCTGGGTTCGAACCACCCCGGCATCCGCGTAGAGTTCCCGCGTGCGCCACAACTTGGGCCAATAAAATCGCCACAGCACCAACCCAACGAGTACCAGCGGCAGGAAGGCGCTGAGGATAAAGTTGAGCACCAGGGACATATTAATGCCCACTGCTTTTTGGCGAACTTCGACAATCTCGGCTGCCGAGGGCATCATTTGGACAATGGCTTGACGTATTTCTGGGGTGAGGCCATCAATTTGACCGACCAATTCAGGGGGATTCATCTGAAGAGCATCGGGGGCGGCCACGACCAACAACAAACCAAAGCCAAAAAAGAAGGCTATTGCCCAACCTATGAACAGGAAAGTCAGTCGCAGCAGTTCCCCGACATAGCCCATTTTCCAATAATCCCCTGTTTTGAAGTGATACAACTCGTGAATGATCTTGGCGTGGGCTGCGGGGGCGCGGGCTGAGTCCGCCAGCTTTTCTTCCAGATTCAGAGCTTCCTGGTGACTGGTGACCACGTACCAATGCCGGAAGGTGCCGATGGTATGAAGAGGCCCATCGTGTGGGTTAATCATTAGTTTAGGGCTATGAGACAGGCAAATTTTCTGAGCACTGGTTTCAACAGCTTGCTGTAGACAGAGGAAGTTCTTGCCGGCAGGTCTGATGTCGTGACGATTGAATTCGCGTCCCGGTCGGGCCAGGAAAGTTCTCAAGGGCAATAGCAACAGCCCCAGCGCTAAGGGCCAGATCAGGATAGGAGAATATCCCAGACTGCCGAGCAACACAACTCCCAACAAGACCGTGACCATCAGCCCAAATAGAAGCGTGGTTTGGCTGGGGAGGGCAAAGATATTTAGCTTGACTTTGGACATTGTGCTCATTGATTCTTGAGATGATCTAAAATAGCATCTCTGACGATTTTCTTCAACTCATCCATACCTATCGAACTGCTAGCGGGTAGGGTGATCTGGACTTTGGCCGCCATATTGTCTATCGTCAGATCAATCTGCGATTTCATATCTTTGTTTTGTCGCAGCAAAAACTGGCAAGTTGACAGGCTGGCTTCGCCGACTTTCCCCAAACAATAATCTAATAGATTATCCATGACGGCGGTAACCAATGGCACGATAATCACAATCAATAGACTGTTCACACCATTGAAACCGCCGTGCCGATCCGATGTGCTACCAGCAGCAACATCGCCTCGGGCAGCCATATCTACCAGCGGATTGATAAGGGTAACCGAAACATCGCTCTGATCGGGTTCGGCTTCGGCCACCACTTTCAGGCTGATAGCCCGGATTGCTTCCTGATTTTCAGGGGCGAATAAAAAATGCTCAGCATTCATTGCTGAGCCTCTTCGGATACTGTGGTCTCCTGTTGCAGGTCGGCCTCGATCTCGGCGATGATGGCCTCGTAGCGGGCTATGTCGGCCTGCCACTCGTCCAGATGTCCTTCCTCATGGCCGATCATCATCTCTTGAACGTCAATCTGGATACGCCAATCGTCCCGCGCTTGCTTGTCACTGGCTTTGTCGTGCAACCTTTGGAGAAGCTCCAACTCGTAACGTTGGCGGGCTAGACTGGGTTGGATTTCTTCTTCGATTTTGGCCTGGGCTTCGATGACCAGGTCTTCGTAGTGCTGCAAGACTTCGCGCTGCATCATTTGTCGCTCCTCGAATTCATTATGGGGAACGGTGTTGAAGAACCGACCTTCGCCCAGGGCGCACCCGGCAAAACCTTCCAGCCGGATGTGGGCTTGCGGCATAAAGGCTTCGAGAATCTCGACGGCTTCATCGCTGCCATCGTGGGCCAATATCAGCAAGGCCTCCTGCATCTCCCAGCGCATGGAATCGTCCCGCTCTAGCAAGACTTTGCGGGCATCGGCGACGTTAGCGGGGCGGTCGCGTTGATCGAAAGGGGGACAGCAACGGTCGTAGCCGGGACAGTCGGGACCGCAGTGGGCGCCCCGGTAGTACAGCCCTTCATCAACACGCACCAAACCGCCCCGGGCGGTGATGGCGCGCAGATTCAAATCGAATTCCTCCACGCCCTGATACTCATCAGTGATCACGTCCCGGTAGCCAGCACAACAGATGCCGGAACCGGGGCAGCGCAGGCCGCAGTCAGCTTTCTTGATCAAACGTCCGTGCTCATCCTGATGCACTTCGGCGCCGTTTACCCGGCGCGGATCGTAGGGGGGAGTCCATTTTTTCCAGGGGGTAGGTGGGTGGGTCATAGCTTATCTCCATTCTTATAGTTTATTGTGGAAATCGCAGACCACAGACCGTATCGGCGAAATCCAACATGGCCTGCTCTTCGGGCGTTTGGGGGACATACAGCAGGTGAATTTCAACGTGATGGCGAATGAATGGGTTGGCGTGGGTAAGCGCCCAGTCCGTCGCCGCGGCAAGGGTGGCCAGGGACATCACCGGGGTGGTGACGATCAGGCGATCAATGTTGGCGCGGGGCAAGCCGAAGGGGGGAACGGTGGAAAATAGCAGCACGTTCACTTTGCCGGCCTCGAAACGGCGCCATAGGTTCTCCCATTCATCGTTGGTGGTGGTGGTGGCCGCACCTGTTTCTACCTTCAGGCCGCGTTCAGACAAAGCCTTCTGCAAATTCGGACTCCACAAACCGCCGGGATCGTAGACCAGATTTTGCCCCGCTTCCCCACCATCGGGCGCAAGCAGCGCGAGCATAGTTTCTAGCTTTGCTGAGGCAATTTGAGCCAATTCCTCCCGACGTTCACGCAGCCGGAAGAGATCGGCAGTGCGGGAATCGGCCACCGTTTCAAGCAATTCCTGTAAATCGCTCCA
>JBDRGC010000440.1:0-2350 GCA_043818215.1 Chloroflexota bacterium
CTCTACTCGCAAAAAATAGAAGTTAAATTTTAACCCCAAACCCCAAACCCAAAGATTAAATGAAATCGAGCAATTTATCCAAAATACGAGGCTACAAGCAAGCTAATGGTTTTCATTCAGCCGTTAGTCCTGTTAGTAGAACCAACTCATCCCACAACCTTCTTCCTACAACCGCGTCATTCATTGCCTTATCAGGTCTATCAACGCGTTTATACAGTTTGAACAAGGCTCCATTGAGTTCACTTCGATCTCGATGCGAAAGCATAAGATCCGCAATGGGCTCGCCCGCGACCGCAGGTGGCTTTGCAAAAAATATTGTCATCATCCGCCAGAAGAAACCCGTTAGACCGGATGGCCACCTCTTGGCCAATTCTGTGTCTGATTTATCGATGACATACGTAGGATCGAATGCTACAGAAGAGATCTTTCCTGCATATCGTCGAGCCAACTCCCCGGCGATCACTCGGTTGAACGTCTTGGTCCTGTTGAAGGCAGTCATTGATCTATGATTCCTGATACTTTCAATATCATCCCATTCGATCTTTTTATAAAATGGTGCAATCACATGAAGGACCAATCCGTCTGATTCCTGCATCCTCTTTAACAACAGCTGGGTAAACAGAAACGGGCCCATCACATTCGTGGCAAACATCACCTCATGACCGCTGGGCAGGACATTCGGACCATTTTGAATAAGGGCGCCAACAGATAGTACCAGACCATTTATCATCGGGAATTGATTCATAGCCTCCCCAGCCGCAAGTCTCACAGACTCCATATCAGAGAAGTCGATTGCCAATATATCGATTTCTATATTCCGGTAATCGATCTGGGCTTTAGATAAAGCGACGCGGATAAGTTCCACCTTGGCTTTTAATTTGTCGGGACTACGCCCTAGCAAGACAACTCTCGCGCCACGTTCTGCCAACGCGACCGCAGCAGCTCTTCCAATGTTTCCCGTAGCTCCGGCAATCAGTATTGTCTGTCTATTCGTCATTTTTGTAATCTCCTCCATCTTACAGCAACACATAACTACGGCTTACACTGATCCTGTTAACGGCGCCATGGACGGCCGTAGCATCCGTATAACAGTCAGTACCGCAATCTCTTCAACTATCACGGTCACATGCACTTGTCAACAGAGCTGCTTGCACGATGGGTGTTAGACGGTTTCCGCTTAACTCCGGTTCCTATAGGCCTCACGGCGAGCCCGGTCCCCCAACGGGAAGACTTTCGAACTTTTCTGATGAGCGAGGAGTGTGCCGAATTGGCAGAGATGACGGCCAATCTGGCCTGAGGATGCTGCCCGGGAGTTCTTGAGACGCTGGGGCCAACGGTTGGCTTCAGCGGCAGCGGCGGAACAGGCAAATGACAATTGCAGGCTGATACACATTCTGCTTGTCGCGCAATTGGCTGAGCGGCGAAGCCGCTGTCCGCCTGCAAGCCGTTGTTAGGTTTTGTCGCCATTCTTCAAAGTTATGACGATTTTCCCTCGGGCATGTCCTTCTCCAAGATACCGAAGCGCTTCAGCAGCCTCACTTAACGGATACCGTCGATCAATAACGGATTTTACTTTACCTGCTTCAAAAAGTTCTTTTATAGAAACCAGGTCGTTTTGGCTTTGTTTTGCTCTTACGCCTCCCATTTTCCTGCCGCCGGTTTCTGACATCATTGAACCCATGAGCATGGACTGGAAGATTTGAGCCATGGTACCTCCGGCCATTACATAAATGCCCTTGGGAGTCAATGCGCGCTTATAATCTGAAAGCGAGTGATAGCCGTTTGCCGCAAAAACAAGATCGTACTGCTGACCATTTTTGGTGAAATCCTCTTTAGTGTAATCAATAACATGGTCTGCCCCAATCGAGCGTGCCTGCCCCAAATTCCTCGTGCTGCACACGGCTGTGACTTCGGTGTCAAACGATTTGGCAATCTGAACCGCAAAAGTCCCCACCCCACCTGATGCCCCATTGATCAAAACCTTTTGCTCCGCCTGGATATGCCCCTCATCGCGCAGGCCCTGCAGGGCAGTGATCGCCGCCATAGGTATCGCCGCTGCTTCATCGAACGAAGTATTGACCGGCTTCAACCACAATGCGCTCTCAGGCGCACTTGCATACTCAGCAAAACCGCCCTTTACCATCCCAAACACCTCATCTCCCGGCTGAAACTGTTTGACGTTTCTGCCAACCGTTTCAATCCGCCCAGCCACATCCGCCCCGAGTCTCGAGTCTTTGGGTTTGAGCAGCCCCCCGCCCATCAGGCGAATCAAGAATATGTCCGCGGTCAGGAAATGCCAGTCATAGGCATTTACGGACGCGGCATGAACTTTTATCAAGACTTCATCATC
>JBDRGC010000441.1:0-25442 GCA_043818215.1 Chloroflexota bacterium
TGCCGAACCCGGGTTTGGTCTGTGGGGGTTTGGGCGAGGCGGCGTGTGTGACGGTGCGACGCCCTCCCAACGTGCGTCGCACCTTTGCACGGGCAGTCTCTTTTTGGTCTGGCGAAAATCGGTCAAGGCGTTCGCAGGATCAGGTTGCCCGCGCCCATCTCGACAGTGATGGTCAATGTGGGGCCTGTGCCGGAGAGGGTGTAATTGTCCCCGGATTGCTCCCAGGCTGCCCCCCTGACGGTGATATTGGTGAGGCCGCCTTCGACGGATACGTTGGCATTGACGCCTTCGGGCACGCTGATACTCATGCTGCTGAGGCCGGTCTCGATGAAGACGGCAGCATCGTTTTGCAGGCCGCCGCAGAAATCTAGCTCGTAATTGCCTGCGCCGCTTTCGAAGATCATGGTCTGGAAATTGGCATTGGCGAGATTGCTCAACGAAACATTGGAGGCACCGGTTTCGTAGCGCAGGGTTTGCATCACGATGCGGTTGGGTTGGGCGAAGTTCAATTCTACTTCGGCGGCCCCATCGGATACGTGCAGGTTGGACAATGTCAAACCGCCGAGTTCGTAATCGCCGACATAAGCCCCGGCTTTGATGGTCAGATCAATGGGGTTGTAGCCCAGGCTCAGATCCCATGTGTTTTCGATCTTTTTATCGAAGTTAGGGATGCCTTCGACTTCCAGGCTGCCGGTTGAAATTTTCACATTGCTGCCGTCTATGGAAATTTCAGGCTCGAAGTCGGGCACGTTGTAGGTGGCGCGTCCGTTGATGAGTGCGCCATCTGTGCCTGGCAAGATGTTCAATTCACCGGCTCCAAATTGGAGGGTGATATCCGCGGTAGCGTCACCCAGGCTGGGGACGAGTATCTCGTCGGTTACGGTCTCTCCGGTTTTGATGTCGGTGGTGATGGGTACGTCAACGCCGCAGGCCAGCGTGACGATGAGTATGGCCGCGATGGCCAGAAGAATTTGTTTGCGAAACATAGAATTACTCCTCCTAACCCGGACAGGCCGGGGCTAAAAAAATTTTACCACCAAGGCACAAAGGCACGAAGAAAAACCTTTAAAGATTTTAACTTTGTGCCTTTGTGCCTTGGTGGTAAGTATCCATGTCCAAAAGCTCGTAGTTGGACACGAGAGTGTCTGTGTCTTTACAGGTATACGGGAGATGTTGGGGTGGGTTGCGGGGAATTTGCAATCCCAAATCTAGCGCACTACCGTGCGCTACTACAAACCGACTATGAACCGACTACAGTCCCAATTCTGGCGCAATGCGGCGCATGGCCTCGATCACGTTGCCCACATGCTCCCACAATTCGATCCCGAATTCCTCGGCTCCTGTGGCGATTTCTTCCCGGTTGGCGCCCGCGGCGAAGGATTTATCCTTCCATTTCTTCTTCACCGACTTGACCTTCAAATCTGACAGCGAGCGGGAGGGGCGCACCAGGGCTACAGCTACGATCAAGCCGGTGATTTCGTCGCAGGCGTAGAGCGCTTTCTCCATCAGGGATTCGCGCGTCACTCCGGTATGGTCGGCGTGACACAAAACCGCACGCACGATTTCTTCGGGGACGCTACGCTCCCGCAGGATGGGAATCCCCGCCTGAGGGTGCTCCTCCATCGAGGGGTGAATCTCCCAGTCGAAATCGTGCAGCAGACCGGCGATGCCCCAGGTTTCCACATCTGCGTCCATTTTTTCGGCGTAAAAGCGCATGGCAGCCTCCACCGCCAGCATGTGCCGCACCAGGTTTTGATTTTTCACAAATTCGTTCACGATAGATAATGATTGTTCGCGGTTCATAGCTTTCTCCTAATCTCCAATCTCTAATCTCCAATCCCCAATCACCTCCTGCTCGCCAAGCACCGGCAAGGGATGGGTGACGTGCAATTCCCACAGGGCGACCAGCGTGGCGAATGTTTCCCGCGCCTGCCAGTAGAGCAGAGAACTGCGGCGATATTGGCGTTGGTCGGCGGGGACTCCGGTGGCTGCGAGGCCCAGGGTGTTGCAGGTGTAGAGCGCCCGCGGGAGGTGAAATCCCTGCGTGACCAGGATAGCCTCATCCAATCCGAAGATGTCCCGCGCCCGGTAGCAGGTGTCGTAAGTGTGCCGCCCGGCGTAATCCAGCACAATGTCCTCGTACGGGACTCCCAGGTTGAGGGCGTATTCCCGCATGGCGCCGGGTTCATTGTAATCCACAAAACGATTGTCGCCACTCATCAGTAGTTTTTCCACTTTGCCAGTGAGATAGAGCCTGGCCGCGGTTGCAACGCGATCCTGTAAAATTGGGGTTGGTGAGCCATCTCCCCACAACCCGGCCCCAAAGACGATTGCCACGCGCCGGGGCGCGACCTCATCCATTGCGGCAGTCCGCGAGTGGGCGTGCAGCGCAGTGATCAGGCGGGGAATCAAGAGAATGAGCAGGCCCGCAGCAATTGTACACAGTACGAAGTAGAGCATCGCTTTTAGCGTTCGTTTGAGCATAAGACAGCCTTCCGCCGCAATCGAAAGGGGTTTTTCACCACAAGACACGAAGGCACAAAGTCAAAAAACTTTAAAGGTTTTTCTTCGTGCCTTTGTGCCTTTGTGGTGAAGTTTTTTTGTTCTTTATCAGTGTAGCAGTGCTCCTGTCATACGAAGCGTGCCCGGATTTCGGCGCTGACGTAGTCTAAGATTGCCACAGTGATGGCGATGAACCACACCGCCATACCTGCCGAGCGGTAATCCAGCAGACGAATGTATTGGGCCAGCAGGAAGCCAATACCGCCGCCGCCCACGAAACCGATGATGGTGGACATGCGGATATTGATATCCCAGCGGTAGATGGTGAAGGAAACAAACGGGGGAATGATCTGCGGGATGACTGCGTAGATCACGGTTTGCACCCAGTTGGCTCCAGTGGCATGGATGGCTTCGATAGGGCCGGGATCGATAGACTCGATTGACTCTGAGTATAGTTTGCCCAGGGCTGCGATGGAGTGCAGGGTGAGCGCTAAAATGCCGGCATAAGGCCCCAGCCCGACGATGATGACGGCGATGATTGCCCAAATCAGTGGCTCGATGGAGCGGATCAGATTGAGTACCGCCCGCACCAAATAGTAGATTGTGATGGTGACGGGCGAGGTGGACATCAGATTGCGGGCCGCGAAGAAACTCACCGGCAAAGCCAGCAAAATCCCAAAGAAAGTCGCCATCATGCCAATGAAGATGGTCTCGATCATTTTCTCGACTATCAATTTGAAGTCGCTGCTCACTTGAGCTTTGCCGACCGCAGCCACTTGTTCAGCGTAAACCTGCCAAATATAGGTCGGCTCATCGGCGCTGGGTGGCAAGAGACGGTAGGGCATGACGATATCGATCTCGAAAGTTCCGTTCTCATCGGGTGTCACTTGTGTGTATTCACCTCCCTGACGCTGACGGAAAACATTGCCAACGGGGTCTTCCCATTTGATTTGGGCCGCGGTGCCAGGAATGAAGTTCTGCCCAATCAGGTGCAGGGTGGTTCCCGCGGTGCCATCTGTCTCGGTCAAAACGCCGCAGGTGGGCGTGACGATCAGAGTCGGGTCGTTGGTGTCAAGCTGATTGACTTCGGGGGGTTGGTCGGAGCAGGGTACTTCGATTGTAGCGTAAGCTGCGAGGAGCTCTTCGGGGTACTCGATGGCTTTTTCCCAGGGCCACATGACTTTGCTCAAGGCCGGAGCGGCATCATCTGCCTGGGTGACCAGGGCGAAGACATCGATTTTGCCGATTTGCCACCCGAGGGCGAAGAACATGGCAATCAGCAAGAAGAAAACGGCTACGGGGGTGCGGTCACGATATTTGGCGATGGTATAGGCGTCGAAGGCGACCCAAAGATAAAACCCCAGAAAGAGTATGCTGACGAGGATTAGGGAGGAGTCTAAGTGCAACCCTTTCTTGATGATATCGAACCACCCGGTATCGCGCGAGGCTGCCAGCGTAAAACGCCAGCCCGTCAGACCGATGAGTGTAAGCGTCGAGAAGAAAAGCAGCAGGCCTCGGCGGGTTGCGCGTGCTAACACTTGCCCAAGTCCAGGGATGATCAGTGAAAACAGCGCCGCCAGAGGTGCTGGAACGAAACTGGGTGGGCGCATTTCTTCGGGGATGTGGCTTAGTTTGTTTTTGTTGTTCATGCTGCACCTTCCCCTTCTTGGAGTTGGCCTTCCAACCCGCCGCCAACGCGCTCGGCTTCTTCGCCGTAAATATCTTTAAATTCGGCGTCGGTCATGGACCGAATATCTTGCTTGCTGCCTTGATAAACAATCTCGCCATCGCGCAGGCCGATCACGCGGGTGGAATAACGCTGCACCAAATCGAGGTAGTGCAGGCTGCAAATGATGGTCATTTTATCTTCCCGATTGAGCAGTTCCAGGTATTGCAGGATAGAGTGGGCAAGAACCGGGTCCAGGCTGGCAACCGGCTCATCAGCCAGGATCATCTTAGGTTCCTGCATCAAAGCACGCGCCACGCCGACGCGTTGCTGCTGTCCGCCGCTGAGTTCATCGGCGCGTTTCAGAGCCTGGTTTTCGATGCCCAAACGTTTTAACGCTTCCCAGGCTTTTCGTTTATCGGCTGCCGAGAAGCGTCCAAAAAGACTGCTCCGGGTGGGCGTGTATCCCAATCGCCCGGCAAGTACATTGGTTAACACCGATGAGCGTTTGACCAAGTTGAAGTGTTGGAATACCATACCGATCTGGCGGCGTGCCTTGCGTAAATCTTCTCCCTGGAGTTGGGCTAGATCAATCTCATCCCAAATGATCTCTCCCTCGGTGGGGTCTATCAGGCGGTTGATGCAGCGCAGCAGGGTTGATTTCCCCGATCCGCTCAAACCAATGATAATCAGAAATTCACCGTCTTGCACCTTGAAACTAACATTTTTCAGGGCGACGGTGCCATCATCGTAAATTTTTGTAAGGTTGCGAATTTCGAGCATTAAGTGCTCCAATATTATTGTAGTGCGATATAAAAATCGTTTATCTAAATATACTGAGCGTACTTCAAAACGGTGAAAATTAGTACACGGATTTTACGGATTCAACGGATTCAACGGACACCGTGCCGGTACGGCGTAAAACCCCAAAAAATCCGTGTTATCCGTGTTATCCGTTGAATCCGTGTACAAGCAATTTCTCTCTTTTCATGAGCGATCAGTATAAGAAAAGCGCGGGGGCAACATAAGTGACCCCGCGCCGGGTTGCTCAACGCGTCATGCTGAGGTAAAGCGGGTAAGTCTAAAGATCATCAGCGGAGACGCCGGCAGCATCCAACACCTGGCGGAAAGCGTCATAGAAGGTATCGTCGTGCGCTTCCAGAGCGTTCCATTGGTAAGCGGTGTCGAGAGCTTCCTGGCCGGCCTCGGTCTCGGCAATTGCGAGCAGGGCGGCGATAATTTGCGCTCGAAGTTCAGCATCAAAGCCGGTGACGAATTGCACGCCGTCGTTGGGAATGTCGGCAGAAATTTCGAGGACTTTGATAACATCCATCACATCGGGATAGTCTGCCTCGACACGGGTGCGGGCATCCACGTAAGAGGCGCCAGCATCGCAATCGCCGTTATAAACACCGGCAATAGCGGCATCGTGAGAACCGGCATCCACGATCTGAGCCAAGTCGGTGTCGGGATCGATCCCGGCAGCCTTCAAGGTGATGCTGGGAATGATCCAGCCGCTGGTGCTCAAGGGGTCAGGGCGGCAGAAGGTCTTGCCAGCCAGGTCGGCCAGGGTCTCGATGCCGCTGTCGGCGCGCACGAAGATTTGGCCGTTGTATACCGGGCTGCCATAGCGTGTGGAGACCAAAGCTACATCGGCGCAGCCTTTTTCGGAAGCCAGGATGTATGCAAAGGTCGCCAGCGAGGCCATGTGGGCTTTGGGCGGATCGCTGCACATGGCTTCGATCACACCAGCATACTCGGTGGCAACGAATGGATCGATTACCAGACCAGTCTCATCGAAGATCATGGCGGCGACTTCTTCGAAGCCAGCTACTACGCGCTCGGTCTCACCCGAGGGAACCACGGCCCAAACGATGGGGTTTTCTTCGGTTCCCAGTTTCCCGGGGCCGCATGCAGACAGCATCAGCGCTGCTGCGAGCAAGACGAATACGAACAGGTATTTCTTCATTTCATTCTCCTTTACTTGGTGCATGGGTTAATAAATTGGGTGGGTACACTATGTTTCAGCTTCCACCGTATGCCACATGATAACCCGATTTGGGCGCGGTGGCAAGTTACAAATATCACATGGAGGGTGGAGGGTGGAGCGTGGAGCGGCCTCCTGCCCCTTGCCTCCCGCCTCCTGCCTCCCGCCACTCGCCACCCGCGACCCGCCACTTGCCACTTGCCACTTGCCACTTGCCCGGAGATGTCCTCGCGGTTACAATCTCTCCGCTATGGACATGGAAACTCGCTACCAGGAAACCCTGGATTACTTGTATAGTTTTGTTGATTTCAGCCTGACGCATCAGGACGGCCTTTCGTTGGATGATTTCAATTTGGTCAGTATGCGTACTCTGGTGGACGAGTTGGGTGATCCGCACCAGGCATATCCCAGCATCCATATTGCCGGCACAAAAGGTAAAGGCTCAGTGTGTGCTTTTTGTGCCGCTGCTCTGCAAGAACAGGGTTATAAAGTGGGTTTGTACACCTCGCCACATCTAAAGGATTTCGAAGAACGCATTCAAATCAATGGAGAGCCGATACCGCGTGTAAGCCTAGTAGCGTTGGTCGATGAGATAAAACCGTATGTGGACTCCATTCCCGATTTGACCACATTTCACATCGCCACGGCTTTGGCTTTTTGGTATTTTGCCCGCCAAAAAGTGGATGTGGCGGTGATCGAAGTAGGGCTGGGGGGGCGTTTGGATTCAACCAATGTGATCACGCCTCTCGTGTCGGTGATCACGGCCCTCTACCTGGAGCACACCTCGATCTTAGGGGACACTCTCCCGCAAATTGCTGCCGAGAAAGCCGGGATCATCAAACCGGGGGTTCCGGTGGTGCTCTCCCCTCAACGGGAGGATGCCCGTCAGGTTGTGGCCCGCATTGCCGCCGAACAAAACGCCCCGCTGACCCAGGTTGGAGTGGATTATCTCTTCGAAGGCAGGGATGCATCCTTAGATGGGCAATCTCTAATTGTTTGGCTCGCGAACGCATCCGGGCATCAAGACTCTGTTGAACTGCGCATAAGCCTGCTGGGGCCGCATCAGATCGAAAACGCGGCCACCGCCTACATCGCCCTGCAAGCCCTTCGAGAACAGGGAATCGCCATCCGCGAGGACGCCATCCGCGCTGGATTTGCTAAAGCGGAATGGCCAGCGCGCTTCGAGGTCTTGCGACGCGAGCCACCGGTTATCATTGATGCCGCCCACACGCCCGATGCTGCCCAAAAGTTGCGCCAGACTCTGGATGAGTTCTTCCCCCAGCACCCGGTTGTATTGGTCTTCGGTGTCTCGGAAGATAAAGACATTCGGGGGATGCTCACCGAACTGCTTCCCAAGTGCCAACAGATAATTTGCACGAAATCTACCCACCCGCGTGCCCTGGACGCCGGTGAGCTATTAAAGCAAGTTCTGCCGTTTGGCTGCCCGGTCAAAGCTGTGGAGAATGTGGGAGAAGCGTTGGAATACGCCTCGAAAATCGCCGCTGGCGAGGCCGCCGTATTGGTGACCGGCAGCAGTTTCGTGGCCGCCTGCGCACGGATTGCCTGGTTCGAGAGTGCCGATGACTGACTGACGACGGACGACTGCTGACCGCTGACTGCCGACCGCCGACCGTTGACTGCCGACCGCTGTTTGCGACATCCTGCATATCCTGTATATCCCGCATCCTGCATCCCGCATACCGCATCCCGTATCCTGCATCCCGCATCCCGTATCCTGCATCCCGCATCCTGCATCCTGCATCCCGCATACCTCCCTCGGAGTAAATAATGAACGATCATGATTGGACTTCGCACGATATCGAAGAGTTTTCTGATGCTATGCATAGTCGTACGGAGGAATTGTACAACGTTCAAGATATCCCGCTTGATGCTGAAGGCTTGATCAACGCCCCGGTACTGCCTCTGCGGGACATTGTGGTTTATCCTCACATGATCTCTCCTCTGTTCGTTGGGCGCGATAGTAGTATGTGGTCGATCGAGGAGGCTCAGAGTGGCGATCACACCGTAGTTGCTCTGATCCAGCGCGATCCCAAAGCCAACCAACCCGGCCCGGGTGATTTCTTCCCCATTGGTGTCGAGATGGCCGTTGGCCGTTTGCTGAACATGCCCGATGGTTCCTATTCTGCGCTGGTGCAGGCTCGCCGCCGCGTCGAGTTGGTGGAATTCACTCAGATGGAGCCGTATATGCGTGCCCGCGTGCGTCCCATTTATGAAGATGTACACGTGGATCGTCAGGTAGATGCTGCCATGCGCAGTATTTTGGACCTTTTCAGACGTTGCGTAGAATTGGACCGCAGCTTGCCCGAAGAGGCTTACCTCTACGCTTTGAATATCGAGGAGCCGGGCTTACTGGTGGATATGATCGCTACCTCTATTGCGCCGGATATCAAAGACCGCCTCAAATTGCTGGTGACAGTGGACCCTCTGAATCGTCTGGATGATTTGACTGCCTTACTGGTAAAAGAATTAGATGTGCTCGAGCTGGAGAATGAGATTCAATCGCGTACCAGGGGCGAGGTAGACCATGTCCAGCGTGAATTCTATTTGCGGGAACAGTTGAAAGTTATCCAGACTGAACTTGGAGAGGGCGACCCGTGGACGACCGAAATCGATGAACTGCGCACCCGCGTCGAGGGGGTTGGCTTGCCCGAAGAGGTCGAAATCCGGGTTATAAAGGAGATCGACCGCCTGAAGCAGATACCTCCCGTCTCCCCCGATGTGGGCATCATCCGCGGATACATCGAATGGATTCTGGAATTACCCTGGGATAAGACCACTGAAGATAACTTGAGTATTCCTAACGCCTCCGAAACCTTAGACAAATACCACTACGGTCTGCCGAAGGCTAAAGAGCGCATTTTGGAATACATTGCCGTCAAGAGTTTAAAACCCAGGCGAACCCGTCAGCCGATTTTGTGTTTCGTTGGCCCGCCGGGGACGGGAAAAACATCCCTGGGGCGTTCTATAGCTGAGGCCCTGGGGCGCAAATTCGTACGCATCTCTCTGGGCGGGGTGCGCGACGAAGCCGAAATCCGCGGCCACCGCCGCACTTATATCGGCGCGCTGCCGGGGCGTATCCTGCAAACCATGCGCCGCGCCGCCAGCGCCAACCCCCTCTTTATGCTCGACGAGATCGACAAATTAGGGTTCGATTTCCGCGGCGACCCCTCTTCTGCTTTGCTCGAAGTATTAGACCCGGAACAAAATTTTGCTTTCTCCGATCACTACCTGGAATTGCCATTTGACCTTTCCAAGGTGATGTTCATCACCACCGCCAATACCGAAGACACTATTCCCTCTGCTTTGCTGGACCGTATGGAAGTGATCGAATTCCCCGGCTATATCGAAGAAGAAAAGCTGGAAATCGCCGCCCGTTTCCTCATCCCCCGGCAGATCGAGGAAAATGGTCTGGGTGGGGACGAGTTGCGCTTTTCGGAGAACGCCTTGCAGCGCATGATCCGCGAATACACTTACGAGGCCGGCGTCCGCAACCTGGAGCGTGAGATTGGCAGCGTCTGCCGCAAGATTGCCCGCAAGAAAGCCGAAGGCAAGCAGTATCCCAACCGGGTTGGGGCCAGCTCTATCGAGAGGTTCCTCGGGCCGCCGCAATTCTTCAACCTCGAAGCCGAGCGTGAAGATGAGATCGGAGTTGCTACCGCGATTGCCTGGACTGCTAATGGCGGCGAGATCATGCCGGTGGAAGTTTTGCTTATCGAGGGCAAGGGCAATACACAACTCACCGGCCAGCTTGGCGAAGTGATGCAGGAATCTGCTCAGGCGGCGCTTTCGTATCTCAAATCACGCTCGCAACACTTGGGCGTGCCTTGCGAAATTTATGAAAACACCGATATTCATATTCACATCCCGGAAGGCGCGATTCCCAAGGACGGGCCCAGCGCGGGCATCACAATTGCCGTGGCACTGACCTCGGCCTTCACCAACCGCAAAGTGCGCTGCGACGTTGGCATGACCGGTGAAATAACCCTACGCGGGCGGGTGCTGCCCGTTGGCGGCGTGCGCGAGAAAGTGTTAGCTGCTCACCGTGCGGGGATCAAAACCGTCATCTTGCCCAAACGCAATTTGAAAGATATGGTCGATATCCCCAAGCGGGCGCGCAACGACCTGACCCTGGTTCCCGTGGAGCACATGGACGAGGTACTCGAAGTGGCTCTGCGCCCCAAGGTAACGTAAGTCTGCGTCAATAGAACGCGGATAACGCGGATACAGCGGATCACCGCGGATTCTTTTAAAAAATAAAATCCGCGTTAATCCGCTATGTCCGTGTCACACTTTCACCTGCGGTGAAAGTGCAGGTGTCCGCGTTCAATTTCGCCATTCGCCACTCGCCACTCGCCACTCGCCACTCGCCACTCGCCGCTCGCTATTCGCCACTCGCTATTCGCCACTCGCCACTCGCCTCCTTCCACTTGCCACTCGCATACATGTCCCTCCCACGCACCGACCTACTTGATCTGCTCGACCAGGGGATGGGGCCGACTCTGCATTGGTACCCGGAGAGCGTATCTGTTTCCAGGTTGGCTGCCACCCTCGTAGGCATGGCGAATTACGAGGGCGGGATCGTGCTTTTGGGAATCGCCCCCCGCTCCGGGCACATCCAGGGCGTCAGCGATCCCGAGGCCGCCACCGACCGGGTCTTCCAGGCAGCCTTGCTTTGCGACCCTCCGCTGGTGCTGCCTGTCCCCCGCGTGGAAACTGTAGGCTCTGACCAAGTTGTGAGGGTCATCGTGCCCCCGGGATTGCCGCATGTTTACAGCACGGAGGGCCGCTACCTGGGCCGCAGCGGAAGCCAGACAAACCCGCTTACCGCCCGGCGATTGCGGCAATTGCTCATGGAACGGGGTGTCATCCAGTTCGAGACGCGCCTGCCGACTGCCGCCTCCGTGGACGATCTCGACCCCGATCAGGTGGCGGCTTATCTGGCTGCGCTCAACCTTCCGGGCAGCGAATCTCCCGAAGATGTACTGCTCCGCCGGGGCTGTCTGCGCATTGCAGAAGGCGAGCCGCGCCCCACTTATGCCGCCTTGCTGTTGTTGGGACGCCATCCGCAGCAATGGCTGCCAAGCGCCACGATTTTGGCGGCCCGTTTTCCGGGGGGAGCTATCTCGGACCAATTCGTCAAACAGGAAATTCGCGGGACGCTGCCCGACCAATTGCGTCAGGCCGAGGCCTTCGTACGCGATCACCTGCGCTGTGTGGCTCGGCTGGTGGGCCTGACCCGTGAAGAGACCCCCGAATATCCCCCGGAGGCGGTGCGTGAATTGTTGGTTAACGCCGTGGCTCACCGGGATTACAATCAGCAGGGTGGTGGGATTCATTTGCATATCTTCGCCAACCGGCTGGAGGTACATTCGCCCGGTGGGCTGCCCGGCCCGGTGACGCTGGACAATTTGCTGGAAGCGCGCTTCTCGCGCAACGCCGTCATTGCTCAGGTGCTCTCGGATTTGGGCTTTGTCGAGCGACTGGGTTATGGCCTCAACCGCGTCGTCACCGTGATGCGGCGGGCTAACCTGCGCGCCCCAAAATTCGAAGAGACCGCGGGTACCTTTCGGGTGACATTATTCGCCGCCCCCGCGAGGCAACCAGCCTCTACATATAGTCCCACCCCGCCCATCACCAATCTACCAACTACCAATATACAAATTCCCAATCTATCAGCTTACCAGGATTTAGCCCTCAACCCCCGCCAGGAAATCGCTATCGGCCACTTGATTGCCCGCGGCCGCATTACCAACCGTGTCTACCAGGAACTCTGTCCGGAAGTCTCCCCCGAAACCCTGCGCCGTGATCTGGCGGATTTGGTCAAGAAAGGGGTACTGATCAAGATTGGCAGTAAGCGGGCGACGTATTATATTTTGAAGAAGAAGTAAATATTTATGCCATCTTCAATATCCCGCCGCGATTTTCTCAAACTCAGCGCCCTGGCGTTGGGTGGATTGGCGTTCAATCCTTTCCCTGAACCACAGGATGAATATGAGATTGCCTCCCGCACCCTCGGGCGCGTCACGGTTGATCAACGAGCCGCAATCTACGACGAACCTCACGAGCACAGCGGGGTTGTGCGCTGGACGCGTCAGGACGAATTGCTCAATATTTATTACCAGCTCACTCCGCCTGATGGGCCGCCTTACAATCCCCTTTGGTATCGTGTGTGGGGCGGATATATTCACAGTGCATACATACAGCTGGCACGCTTTCGCTATAATACCCCTTTACAGAGCATCCCCGAGAGTGGACAATTGGCGGAGGTTAGTGTGCCCTACACTCAGGCTTATGGCTATAATCGCTACGATGGCTGGCAGTTTAAATACCGCTTATACTACGAGACCACTCACTGGATCACCGGTAGCGATGCTGGGCCTGACGGTAAGCTCTGGTACGAGTTGACCTCCGAAATTGATGATAACTTGGTCTACTATGTCCCGGCTGCGCACCTGCGACCCATATCTGATGGTGAGATGGCTCCCATTTCTCCTGACCTGCCCTACGAGGATAAACGCATTGAGTTGTCGTTGGCAAGCCAGTACTTGACTGCCTACGAGGGGAATCAGCCCATTTTTGGGGCGCGCATCTCTTCGGGGTTGAGGGGGCGCGAGGTACCCGACGGGACACAGACTCCCCGCGGGCAATTCCACATCACATCCAAAACGCCGTCCAAACACATGGGCGGAATCCAGGCCTCTGGCGCGCCGGACAGTTATATCCTACCCGGTGTACCCTGGACTTGTTTTTTTATCTACGAAACCGGCGTGGCTTTCCACGGCACGTTTTGGCACGGCAATTTCGGAGCGCCCATGAGTCATGGCTGCGTCAATATGCGCAACGAAGATGCCAAATGGCTATTCCGGTGGGTTACTCCGGTTTTCGATCTTCCCGTGCAAGATCGCCGGAGTTGGGATAGCCGGGGATACGGCACACAGGTGATTATAGAGTGACGTGTTCTGGAAAAAGCCATACAAGGAAATAGTACACGGATTTTACAGATTGGACGGATGAGACGGATTTCTCTTTGTTTTTGATAAAAATATCCGTGTAATCCGTGAAAATCCGTGTCCAAAAAATTTCTGATTATTTGGGGAACAATTCTCTTGAACAAGTATGAATAGAAATATCTCGCGCCGTGATTTTCTCAAACTCAGCACCCTGGCATTAGGCTCACTGGCCTTTCGTCCACTGTCTGACTGGCTGCCCGAGGGCGAAGGCTTTGACCGTGATCTCATCGGTGTCGGGCGGGTGACCACAGATGAGATCGAGGTATACCGGGAGCCATCCTATCAAAGCGACCCGGTCAGCATACGCCACCGCGACCAATTGATCCCCATCTTCGAAGAGATCGTTGAACCGGATACTCTCCCCAACAGCCCGCGCTGGTATCAGGTAATGGACGGCTACGCCCGCAGCGCGCATATCCAGCGGGTGGAGGGGCGGCATATCAACGCGACGGTTCCCTGGGTTCCGGAAGAGGGCAAGCTGGGGGAGATCACGGTCCCGTACACGCGTGCTTACTTGAACAACGTCCTCTATGGCTGGATGCCCGTCTACCGTTTGTACTACCAGTCGGTTCATTGGATCACGGGCGTCGATGAGGGGCCTGATGGCAGGGCAGCCTGGTATCAAGTTTCTGACGAAAGTGATGATAACTTGAAATACTTCGTGCCCGCGCCGCATGTGCGGCTTATCCCCCCGGAGGAACTCAGCCCTATCTCGCCTCATGTGGCGTGGGAGGACAAGCGGATAGAGGTTTCCCTGAAAGAGCAGACTCTCACTGCTTATGAGCGGGATCAGGTAGTTTTGCACACGCTGGTCTCGACGGGAATTCCCAGCTGGGGGGTTACGGCCAACGGTATTCCCACTGCCACGCCCGCTGGAAGATTCAATATCCAGGTGAAGATGCCCTCCAAGCACATGGGGGATGGTCGCGTCACAGATGATATCCACGCCTACGAACTGCCTGGAGTGCCCTGGGTTTGCTTCTTCGACGCGACAGGGACAGCATTTCACGGCACTTACTGGCATTACAATTTTGGCCGCCAGATGAGTCACGGCTGTGTCAATATGACGGTCGAAGATGCCAAATGGCTTTACCGATGGACTCTTCCCGAAGCTGAGTTCTTCGAATGGGAACGCCGGGGCTACGGCACCCGGGTTCATATTGCGTAGGACGTGTAGGACGATTTTCCAAAATCGTCCTACGTATAACCCAAGACACCCCGTGGTCATCCACGGGGTGTCTTGGGTTGCAGAGAACAAGGCTGGGGACAAAGGATTCGAACCTCTACTTACGGTTCCAGAGACCGCTGTCCTACCGTTAGACGAGCCCCCAATCTGCGGAGTAAATTTTACCACCCCTGCTTTTTCTCGTCAAACCGTTTAAGCCCATGAAACGTGACGCAGTCCCCGAAGCTTCAGTGTTCAGTGTTCGTTCAAGCCCATGAAACGTGACGCAGTCCCCGAAGCACAGCGGAGTGGGAAACGTGATAAAATTCTTGCACGACTCAAGATCCTCGCCACTCGCCACCCGCCTCAGGTATACACCATGGAACGAACCGTCCCCTACACAGCATCTGAAGAAGTCGAACTTTACTTGCGCACATTCTATTCGTTGCTGCGCTCCACTTCCGATGTGCAAATCCGCACATTGGAGGAAGTCCACTCTGGAATGAACTCATTGCTGCATTCCGGGGCGCGCAGCGAGATCCCAGATATGTCGGCTTTTATTTATAGTCTCTTGCGGCTGCCGGAATGTGTCCATAGCGTAAAAACAGTATTCCTGGGGCAAAGCACCGCCGTCTTCGAGCGGGAGGGGGTTGGAAATATCGAGGCCTGGCAGCCCGTGGCGGCCCGCGCCCGCCGCCGCCGCTGTTACTTCGATGGAGAGGAGGCCCTGGCTTGCATAATCGCCAGCCGCTCGGATATTGACGATGTTATCCCCCTATTGACAGCCTACCAAATCGAGTGGAAGAAACTGCACCGCCTGTTGCAACGCCTGCCAGATTCCATCTCGCTGCCCGATGCGGCAGGCGACCCCGCGGTCCGCGCAGCATTGGCCGCCGCCTTGCGGATGTCGGCGGGAGATATGGATCGCCTGTATACCATCTGGGGAGCGGATTTCGTCCCCAACTTAGAGCGCATCGCCGCGGCCTCCCATCGTTTCCGCGTCCGCCTGTTGAGCGGATCATTCAGCGAATATCATCGTGCCACCCATGCCTGGTGGGCACATATCGTACAAGCCTGCCCGGATTTGCTCGAACGCCCCATTTATTTTATTTCTGGCAATACTCACAGTCTCGTAAATCTGCTTTCTGGTTTCGCTTTGCAGCACCGGGAAAAATTACTGCGCTTTTTGGAAGGCTCTGACGATAAAGACCTTTTGCAGGAATGGGCGGATATCCATACCCAAATGGTACCCTCCAGCCAGGAGAATTTCTTTTATTACGTACTCAAAAAATACTTGCAAACACCGCAAGGATACAGCTTTCGACAGGTGCGGCGGGAACACGAGGTCGATTGCGGCGTGTTGCGCATAGACAGTAAGCATTTCTTCGATGTAGATGTCCAGGTTATTGATCTTGCCAAACTGCGCCCGGAATGGATGGACCCCCGCCTGTACGAAGGTCGCGCCAATTTCTTGTCTCACAGCGACGCCCTGATCCTGAATATTGATTACCCACTCGGATTGGCGGCTTACAATATTCTCTCCAAGATTTCTGAGCACGCCGGGAAAATACTGGGGGTATACATCATGGGGAAGGCGGCGGCCCTCAACGGAGTCATCGGTGATGTCTTGATTCCCAATGTTGTCCACGATGAGCATTCCCGCAACACTGTCATCTTCCCTAATGCCATCGCGGCCGCCGATGTGGCTCCCCATCTGATTTATGGAACCGTGCTTGATAACCAGAAAGCTGTTACCGTGCGCGGCACCTTCCTGCAAAACACCGAGTATATGGATGTCTTCTACCGCGAGGGGTATACCGATATCGAGATGGAAGCCGGCCCCTACCTCTCCGCGGTTTACGAGATGTTCCGTCCCAAGCGCTACCCGGAGGATGAAATCGTCAACCTTTACGGCCTCCCATTCGATTTGGGAATCGCCCACTACGCCTCCGACACCCCGCTGGGCAAGGGCAAAAACCTGGGTGCCAGCACGCTTTCTTATTTCGGGATGGACCCCACTTATGCCACCACCATCGCCATCCTGCGCCGCATCCTGCATCTTGAACGCCAGCGCGTTTCTAAAGGCTGACCGCCGGCTGCCGACTGCCGACCGCTGACCGCCGACCGCTACCCTCTACCCTCTGCCCTCTACCCTCTACCCTCTACCCTCTGCCCTCTACCCTCTGCCCTCTACCCTCTACCCTCTGCCCTCTACCCCCAAAGGTGCTCCCATGACAAGTATCGGAAAATCCGCCACACGCATCGATGTCCTCGACAAAGTCACTGGTCAGGCCCTCTACCCCGGTGATATCAACATGCCCCATCAGGCTCACGCCAAAATCCTGTTTGCGGGCCGCCCCCACGCCATCGTCCGGGAGATCGACACCCGCGCGGCCGAATCCCTCGAAGGCGTGGTGGCCGTCTTCACCGCCAAAGATGTGCCCGTCAACGAATACGGCCTGATTTTGCCCGATCAGCCCGTGTTGTGCGGCCCCGGCTCCAGCAAGCCTTTTGCCGACCGGGTGCGATTTGTGGGCGACCAGGTTGCCCTGGTGGTTGCCGAAACGGACGAGATTGCTGCTCAAGCTCGCGACCTGATCCGGGTAACCTACCAGGATTTGAGGGTGGTCACTGACCCTGAGGCAGCCAGCCAGCCCGGAGCAGAATTGCTGCATCCCGACCAGGAATCCAATATCATGGTGAGTTTTCGTATCCGCAAAGGGGATGTGGACGCAGCTTTCGAAAAGGCCGACGTGATTGTCGAGTCCAAATATCACACACCCGTGCAAGAACACGCTTTCTTGCAACCCGAAGCTGGTTTGGCATATATTGACGCTGAAGGACGGGTCACGGTGATTGCTGGCGGCCAGTGGGCACACGAAGAGCGCGAGCAGGTAGCCCATTCCCTCGGTTTGGAGGATGAGCAGGTACGCATCATCCACCCGGCCATTGGCGGCGCTTTTGGCGGACGGGAAGACATATCGGTGCAGATTGTGCTGGGTCTGGCGGTCTGGCGGCTGCACCAGCGCGGGATCAACCGCCCCGTCAAAATCGTCTGGAGCCGGGAAGAATCCATCATTGGGCACCACAAACGCCATGCTTATTTTATGAAAGCTAAGTGGGGTGCCACGGCAGATGGCAAAATCATCGCCGCCGAAGTGGATATTACCGCCGACGGCGGCGCTTATATGTACACCTCCAACAAAGTTTTGGGGAACGCCACTCTGATGTGTACCGGCCCCTACGAGATTCCTAACGTCAAAGTAGATACGCGTGCCGTGTACACCAACAATATTCCCGGTGGGGCCTTTCGCGGCTTTGGCGGGCCGCAGGGGGCCTTCGTGGCCGAGTGTCAGATGAACAAGCTGGCTGAAGCCTTAGAGATAGACCCGGTTGAATTACGGATGCGCAATATCCTGCGGGAAGGTGCTCTACTTTCGGTGGGCAGCCCACTCCCCAAGGGAGTCTCCATGCCACAGGTGGTGGAGAAATGTGCCGAAGCCTCCGAATGGCGAATGGCGAATGGCGAACGGCGACTAGAATCAGACCGGAGACCGGAGACCGGAGACCGGAGACCGGAGACCGTCCCCTGTCCTCCGTCACCCGTCAGCGGTCGTGGTTTTGCCTGCGGCTTCAAAAACGTGGGCTTCTCCTTTGGTGCGCCGGAGCAGTGCTGGGCGACGGTGGAATTGCACGGTGATGCAGAAATCGAGCGCGCCGTTGTCCGTCACGCGGCTGCCGAGGTGGGGCAGGGTACGCATACGGCCATATCTCAAATGACCGCTGAAGCGCTTGGCATTCCATTCGAGAAGGTAGAATTCATCGGCGCAGACACAGCTAAAGCAGATGACTCTGGGAGCGTCTCTGCATCCCGGATGACTTTCATGTCGGGCAATTCGGTGAAAGGAGCTGCGGAACGAGCTTTGGATAAATGGGAGAATGGGGAACGTCCCGCGGTTTCCACTTATCAGTACCGGCCTCCCGCAACCACCCCCTACGATCCCGAAACGGGCGCGGCGATGCCTAATTTTTCTTATGGTTATGTAGCACAGGCTGTCGAGGTGGAAGTGGATACCGAGACTGGTTTTGTGCGCATCGTGGATGTGATTTCGGCCAACGATGTCGGCAAGGCCATCAACCCGCAGCAGGTCGAGGGCCAAACCGAAGGCGCGGTAGTGCAGGCGGCAGGTTACGCAATTTTAGAGAACTTCATTCAGCAGGATGGCTACGTAAAAACTTCGCACCTGTCGTCATATCTCATTCCCACCGTACTCGATGTGCCCGACCGGGTGAAGACCGTGATTTTGGAGTATCCCGATCCCATTGGTCCGTGGGGGGCGCGCGGCATGGGCGAGATGCCATTTATCCCCCTGACCCCTGCCATCATTGCCGCTGTCCATGATGCCACCGGTGTCTGGTTCGACGACTTTCCCCTCACCCCGGAGCGGGTGCTGCGCGGGTTGGGGAGAATCTAAGTTGTTAATTGAGTAGCAATTTCTGCGGCCAATGGATCAACTCAGGCACTATGTTATAATCAATGCAAATTCGAACCATAAATAGTAGGAAATCAATATGAACCAAACCATTACCATCACCCTTCCAAATACTCTCTTTCAACCCATTCAGCGAATTTCCAAAGCGACGAATCAACCTGTTGAGACCCTCTTGCTGGACGCTTTACACGCTTCGCTTCCTTCTCTCACTGGTTTACCAGATGATTTAATACAAGATTTAGCCCAGTTGGATAGTTTAAATAATGATGCCTTGCGCAAGGTCATGCTAGAGATCATTCCAGCAGAAACACGGAAACAGGTTCAACAATTATTGCTCAAAAACCAGGCAGGGCTTCTTCAAAAAGACGAACGATCTCAACTTGAAAACCTGCAAAGACAAATTGATAAGGTGGCGTTGCGTAAAGCAAGAGCGGCTGTGCTTCTCCGTTTTCGAGGACAACGCATCCCCACGCTTGCTGAATTACGTCAATTGACTCTCGGTTAACAATGTCTACGGGAAAAACACATATTTCTGTCTGGCTTCGGACACGTGTGGCCCAAGAAGCGCGATATCGGTGTGGCTATTGCCTTCGCACTGAAGAACTTGTGGGGATGCCTATGACAATAGACCACATTATTGCGGAAGCTGCTGGGGGAACAACAACAGAAGATAATATGTGGCTGGCTTGTAACCGATGCAATCAATTTAAGGGGACACAAACTGAAGCACAAGACTCAGTGACCAAGAACATTGTTTCATTCTTCCATCCTCGCATCCAAACTTGGTCAGACCATTTTGAGTGGAGTCAAGATGGAACCGAAATTATTGGAAAAACCCCCTCCGGACGCGTAACTGTTACCGCACTTCGCATGAACAATCCCGAAATTGTCGTTACCCGGCGTCTATGGGTAAGTGCCGGTTGGTGGCCGCCACAAGATTAATGTATCGTTCCATCGTGTATGCACTAGGGCACAATTTCCCCAACACTACCCCATCCAACTGGGGTCAAGGGGAAACTGAGATTTAGTGCAAAAGTCAACCAACCAACGAGCCAAATTGAACACATTTCATGGGGCCGCATAGAAATCACGATAGAAGGCCAAACCTTAACATTCAAGGACTGCAAAGCCCGCCGCCCGCCATCGAATGAATTCGATGCTGCTATGAGAAACATGCTAAAGCATGTTCAGGGAGCATCGTAACATGCTTTAGCATGTTTTCCATAGTCCCCGAATTCATTCGGGGGGATGATCGCTGACTCGTTGACTCGTTGACTCACAGCCTCGCCGACTCGCTGACTCGCTGACTCGCTGAATCCTAAGGAGAACCCATGTCCGATTTTCTCTTCCGCGGCACAATTGCCGAAATAGACCCCAAAATCAACAAATTGATCGAAATCGAAGAAGAACGCCAATACCGGCGTTTGATCCTAATTCCGAGTGAAAGCACTTCACCTCGAGCGGTGCGTGATGCCCTCTCTTGTGGGTTTCATAATATCTATGCCGAAGGCTATCCCGTAGGGTTTACGCTTGGCTTAGAAGAAGATGATATCTTCGATTATGATATGCGCCTGGCGGAATATCGCCGCTATTCGGACGCCCGCTATTATAAAGGCGTTGAATATGCCGATATTCTCGAAGCTGTAGCTGGACAGCGAGTCGCAGAAGCCTTCGAAGTAGATGGGTATACGGCTGACGATATTTATGTCAATGTGCAGCCTCTTTCGGGCGGACCGGCTAATAATGCTGTGTATCACGCTTTGGTTAAGCCGGGCGACCCGGTGATGGGCATGAATCTGCTGCACGGCGGGCATCTTTCGCACGGCTCAGGCGTCAACCGCTCTGGTGCATATTACAATATCACTTCTTACTCGGTTGACCCCAAAACCGAAAAAATCGACTACGATGAAATCGAACGCCTGGTGTTGGAAACTAAACCCAAAATGCTTATCGCCGGCGTATCTTCATACTCCTGGAAATTAGATTGGGCCAGGTTTAGAGAGATTGCTGACAAAGTAGGCGCTTATTTGTTTGCAGATATTTCTCATGTCGCCGGACTGATCGTAGGGGGCGTTTATCCCTCACCTATCGGGTACGCTCACGTTATCACGTCTACTACACACAAGACCTTATGCGGCCCGCGCGGGGCTATTGTGATGAGCACAGAGCGTTCTGTCATCAAAAAGATCGACCGGGCTGTTTTTCCCGGCGAGCAGGGCGGTCCCCATGTCAATGTATTTGCGGCCCTGGCTATTGCCTTCAAATTAGCCAAAACAGATCAGTTTCGAGCGTTACAAGAGCAAATCATAAAAAACGCTGCTACGCTTACCGACCAGCTAGAAAAACGCGGCTTTCGCATTCCGTTTGGCGGCACTGATACGCATTTGATGAATATCGATACCAAATCGGTTAGGGGCAAAGATGGCGCCTGGTTAAGTGGTGATCTGGCGGCCAGGATTTTAGATATTGCGGGCATCGTCACCAATCGCAATACAATTCCTGGCGATAAATCGGCTCTAAATCCATCTGGCGTTCGAATGGGCACTCCCTGGGTTACGCAGCGCGGCTTCCAAGAGAAAGAAATAATTCAGATGGCTGACATCATCGCCGATGTTCTGCAGGCCTGTGAGCCGTATTACCAGGGGCGCAAATTGAGAGCGAAGATCGATTTCAAAGTTTTAGAAGAGGCCAAGATCAAAGTGCGCGATCTGGCAGAAAGCGCTGGAATTGACTTCGAGCCGACCGAGCACGGGTATCCCCACTTCTACTATTTGGACGACAAACCAACAGTGCAAGCAACAAGCATAGCTTATGAGATTGGTGGTGAGCGTGTTCGCCAATTCCTGAATATTGGTGCCAGCAGCGATGTTGAAATGCTGGATGTTGGCCAGAGTCAACCTACCCGGATTTGTACGCCTGGAGGCGATATCCTGGGAACGCTGACGTGCGTCGAGTCACAATGCTACCGGTTGACCGTTCCGGCAGAGAAGGCCGGGCTGGTTTTAGCGTGGCTGCGAGCGATCTCAGATGGATACGTCAAAATAGATGCCGATTTGCTTCGCAAGGTGCCCGGCCCCGTCTGGGTGAGACACTCCACCCAAAAGGTGGATGAACTTCCCCCTGAAAGTGCGAATCTCGTTGATGCAAGCAAACCTTTTTTCCTCGGCGCCCCTGTCGGGCAAGGTGATCCCCTCCCAGATTTCGAATGGGAAGAGCAGGAAGTTGAACTGAGGCGGACTCCTCTCTATGACTTGCACGTCAGACTGGGCGGGAGGATGGTGCCATTTGCAGGGTGGGAGATGCCGGTGCGATATGGCTCAGTGATGGAGGAGCACCTGGCAACGCGTAATGCCGCCGGGCTGTTCGATGTGGCCCACATGGGTGTATACCAGGCCGAAGGGCCGGACGCGGTCGTCTTCCTCGACAGTGTAACTGGCAATGATGTCTCATCATTGCATGTTGGCGAGTCGCTGTATACGCATTTTCTCACCCCCGATGCACAGGTGATCGATGACCTGTTGGTTTATCGCCTGGCGGAAACTAAATATTTGATAGTGGTCAATGCCTCCAACGATGATAAAGATTGGGCCTGGCTGAACGCTGTCCGGGAAGGCAAGGTGAAAGTTGATAATGTCCGACCCTGGGTGAAAGCTTTTGGACGCCGGGTGGTCTTGCGAAATTTACGCGACCCCAAAGAGGGCTTAGATATGCGTGTAAATATCGCCATACAAGGGCCTCTCTCTCGGAAAATTTTACTCTCTCTCGGTGTTAGCAACGAAGACCGTAAGCGAGTTAGAAAACTCAAATGGGCCGAGTTATGCGAAATTGCGGCCGGAGGATTCGAGTTGGTAGTCTCTCGCACGGGTTACACCGGCGAGCGCATTGCTTTCGAGTTATTTGTGCATCCTGACCGGGCTGAAGATTTATTCAAGGCTCTACTGAAAGTGGGCCAACCTTTTGGGCTTATCCCCTGTGGTTTAGGTGCCCGAGATTCCTTGCGCACCGAGGCAGGATTGCCGCTTTACGGACACGAAATGGGCGGCGAATTGAGTTTGGGTGTGGCTGAAGCCGGATTTGGTTCTTACGTCAAGGTGTACAAACCCTGGTTCATTGGGCGAGATGCTTACCTGGCGCGTGAGGCCAAGAGCGATGGGGTTGTAGTGCGCTTCCGTTTCGATGACAAGCGTGTCCGAATGGCTCACCTGGGTGACCCTGTAATGGAGGCGCGCGGCCGTGTGATTGGCACGGTGACAAGCTGCGCAGCAGATAGCGATGGCTATTTGCTTGGACAAGCATATGTACAACGACGCTACGCCAAGAAAGGGACGCAAATCATTATTTACCCGGATGCCTCGAAATGGGTTGTCAAAGATCTGTTAGACCTTAATTATGGAGAGTGGGTTTCTTTGCCCGAATCGGCGACCGTCTTACGCCGTTTTCCGAAGTAGTCTGGTATCTTCTAAAGTTGGGGAGACTTCCGAAGTCTTCGTAAAACCATTGGGGACGAACATCCTCTGACCAGACTTCGGAAGTCTTGCTCCATGAAATACTATAGTGCCCTTGGGTATCGAGATGATACGTAGTCTGGGTAACAATATGTCTTTTGTAACTTGACCGGCTTTGCGATCAAGATTAAAATTCAAAAGTGTCATCTCATGGGTGTGTTTCATTTGATTTGGAGTAAGACATTTCGCCGGTTGAGTAGCCGAATCTTTTCCGGCGTATCGAAACCCAGAAATGTCGCTTTGACCAAGTAATATCGCTTGATTTCGACACCTGCACTGCGTGCGGCGCAAGTGTACGGGCGACGAAAAACATATCGCCCACTCAATCAGCGCTTTCGAATGAAATGAAACACACACATCTCAAATTGATGAAAAGAGGAAGAGTTCAACATGCGTCGCAGACACATTTTGAAATTTGCCGAGGATGGCATTCTGGTTTTTATTGGTCAGGGTGCGCCCCACAAAGCGCACAAGGTCCCCGTAGACGTGATAGCAGGCGGCCAGGTGTCCATGCTCGCCGCGGGGGTCGTCATTAGCCGCTTTCCGAGATAAATATTGTGTAACAAAAAAGACCGGCACGTAAAATGTGCCGGTCGATTATTTTCTAAAGGAGATAGGTATGGAAACCCCCTGGAAGCATCGTTTTGCTCAACGTACACAGCGAATGGGTAGCTCGGCTATCCGTGAGTTATTGAAACTCACCCAAATTCCTGGATTGATCTCGTTTGCCGGTGGATTGCCGGCCCCTGATGTTTTTCCGGTGGATGAGTTCAAGAAGGCTTGCGATGTTGTTTTGAGCGAAGTTGGCTCTCTAGCTTTGCAGTATGGTACTACAGAAGGTTATCTACCCTTGCGCGAGATGATAGCCAGGAATTCGGAGCGCTATGGGATCAACATTGCTCCTGATAATATCCAAATAACATCAGGTTCCCAACAGGCACTCGATTTGCTGGGGAAGATACTCATTAACCCAGGTGACAGGGTTTTGGTTGAGGCTCCCACCTATTTGGGTGCTTTGCAAGCCTGGAATGCCTATAACCCGGAATATGTTACCGTTCCTATTGACGAGTATGGTATGCAGACCGATGTTCTGGAAGAAGCGTTGCGAACAGGTCCAAAGTTCATATATGTGTTACCGAACTTCCAGAATCCCACTGGCATGACTCTGACACTGGAGCGGCGCAAGGTGCTCGTTGAATTGGCAGATCGTTATGGAGTCCCGATTATCGAAGATGACCCTTACGGTCAATTGCGTTACGAAGGGGAACATCTGCCTTCTGTGGTGACATTGGATGATCAATACCGCAACAACGGCGATGCCAAATATCATGGCAATGTCATTTATTTGAGCACTTTCTCCAAAACTATGGCTCCGGGTATTCGTCTGGCCTGGGTGGTGGCCCCATCGGAGGTGATTACTAAGCTCGTGCAGGCCAAACAAGGCGCCGATTTACACACCTCCACTTTCAATCAGATGTTGGCTTATGAGGTGGCCCGCGACGGTTTCATTGACAAACATATTCGCGTGATCCGCGAGACTTATGGCGAACGGCGCGATGCGATGTTGGAAGCCATGGAAATCCACTTCCCCGAAGGGGTCCGCTGGACACACCCCGAAGGTGGTATGTTCCTGTGGGTGACCTTACCTGAGGGCTTTAGCTCCGCCGCTGCATTCCCTAAGGCCATTGAGGAAAAGGTGGCCTTTGTTCCTGGCGCACCGTTCTTCCCTAATGGCGGTGGTGAGAACACCATGCGGCTTAACTTTTCCCACTCATCCCCAGATTTGATTCGAGAGGGGATTGCCCGTTTGGGCAAAGTGCTGCGTGATGAATTGGGAGCGGTTTAAGCAGCCTGATTACCGTGCATAAGCAAAATACAAACGAGCGGCGCAGGTTTCCTGCGCCGCTTGTTGCTTTTGGTTAGTCAAGAGATGAGAGATTGGAGATTAGGAGATTGGAGATTGGGAGATTGGAGATAAGGAGATTATTAGTCTATAATCTCCAATCTCCAATCTCCTAATCCCCAATCCCCAATCCCCAATCCCCAATCCCCAATCCCCAATCCCCAATCCCCAATCCCCAATCCCCAATCCC
>JBDRGC010000442.1:0-36492 GCA_043818215.1 Chloroflexota bacterium
TGTCGAAACCAAGCGGGGCTTGAAAATGGGCTAAGTGACCGTAATCCGCTGGGTTTCGACACTTGCACCGTAACGCAAGTGCAGGTGTACGCTACGGCACGAAAACCATGTGCCTCCGCTACTCAACCGGCGCTACCGTGACTGCTTGAATGGGCAAGTAATTAATCATCATTCCTTAGTGCCCTACAGGTATGAAGATGTTAGTATTTCCACCCACACGTACTGGCTATTTGGCGCGTCAGCGTGAATCGACGACAAACTTGATCGCTGTGCGTAGTTTGCCATCAATCTCCACATCGACAAAGTAGGGCATACATACAATCTCGTACCCATCTGCGGCCAAATACCCCCTGGCGAGAGCCAGAGATTTGACGGCTTGATTGATTGCGCCTGCTCCAATGGCTTGCACGTCGGCGTGTTTATATTCGCGGAAGATACCAGCAATGGCGCCTGCTACAGCAGGTACGCGGGATGATGATGCAACTTTGATGATGATATCTATGCGACCAATTTCAGTGTTCTCTGTATCCATGTTTGGTCTCCTCGTGTACGCATTGTCTCTGGCTAACTTACAAAGTAACTACTCAGGCTTACTTGGGAATTCCCCCGGCCCTCAATCCCTTCGGCAGGCTCCCCACTCCCTTTCCCCTTTGGGGACTTTACGGTCGGGGACTTCGCAGGACAAGTCTGGGGGAGACACTTCTGTTTTTATGTCTCTTTACCCAAGGCCAGGATGGTAGAGCCAGTTCCCCCCCCCCCAGAATTGGGGGTCCGGGGGGCATTCGTACTAATAGGCTGAATAGTCACCTTACAAATTGATTGTACAAGATATTCGATAGAGAATCAAGCGGGTTGGTCCAGAAATCTTAATTTCGCAAGACTGTCAAGACTTGCGCTCCCTGCCCCTATGTGGCACAATACTTGCCACGCAATATTCCGCGCTGAAGGCTTCTTATCGCAGTACCACAAATGGCAGACCGCCGACCACTGACTACCGACCGCCGCTCCCCTGCCTGGACGCAATGCCGGAGGCACAGCGATGTGAAACAGTCTCCAATTGCACGATTTCAGCGGTTTGCATTCTGCGGTCTGCCGTCCGCTGTCCACTGTCTGCGATCTGCGGTCTCCCGTCAGGTAATATGCGGCTTTCGCTCTACTACCTTATTACAGTATTCCCCATCTACCATGTATCGTTGGACTCGCTTTTTCACAGTTTTGATCATTGGCTTTGGCGTTGGCCTGCTTTACGGCTGGGTGATCAACCCGGTCGAATACGTGGACACTGTGCCAGAGAGCCTGAGTGAGGCTTACCAGGCCGACTATGTGTTGATGATCGCTGAGACCTATCACGCCGAGAAAGACCTGGCCTTAGCAGTGCAGCGTCTGACGTTCTTAGGAGAAGCCTCCCCAGAGAGCATACTTCAACAGGCGATGGACTTTGCCGTCCGAGAGAATTATGCCCCCTCTGACCTCGGGTTGCTGCGTGATTTAAGTGACGCTTTGCAGGGCTGGACTTCTAATTTGGAGGCAGCTGCGCCATGAACGAGGAACGCGGCTCCTGGTACCTGTTGACGGCTGTAATCCTGGGCATTGCTATGGGACTGCTGTATTCCTGGCTGGTCGCCCCCGCAGAGTACGTGGATACTGCTCCTGAGACGCTGCGTGCGGATTTCAAAGATGTGTACCGGGTGGCGATTGCCTCCGCATACGCGGCTACCGGCGATATTGCCCGCGCTCGAGCCCGCCTGGCTTTGTTTGGAGATGCTGATCCTTCGCCGGCCCTGGCTGCCCAGGCACAGAGATTCCTGGCCGAAGGGAATTCTTACGCAGATGCTCAAGCACTGGCATCGTTGGCTTCTGCATTGGGGCAGGCTTCTACCCCAATACCTACGCACCCTGATGACACGTCCACGCCCACGGTCACCAACTCTCCTCCGCCGACATCATCCCCAACGGCAACTTTCACTCCCACACCTGAGATCACATCGACTGCGACCGTGACAAGAACGCAAAACGCAGCGAGCACTACCCCAACCCGCAGCCCTACGAGAACACCACGTGCTACCCGCACGCCCACGCCAACCGCCACGCCACTGCCCACCCGCACTTCCACACCGACGCTGGCGCCGCCATTTGTGTTGAAGAATCAGGCATTGGTCTGCGATGTGGCCATTGGCGAGCCGCAGATTCAAGTCTTTGTCGCCAATGTCGCAGGGATAGGCGTGCCGGGTGTAGAGATCATTGTCATTTGGGATGGGGGCGAAGAGCATTTTTTCACAGGGCTTAAGCCCGAAATAGATTTTGGGTACGCGGACTTTGTGATGGCTCTCGGGGTGAGCTATACATTGCATGTTGCCGATGGCGGGCAATTGATTCCCAATTTGGCAGCCTCGGAATGCACAGATAATAACGATGATAGATATTGGGGGTCTTGGCGTTTGGTGTTTTCGCATCCGTAGCGAGTGCTGACCGCCGACGGACGACCACTCAATGTCATTTAGTTAAGGGTTGATGGCTGTCGGATCACGGATCCGAAAGGAGCGAAACAGGGAATTCTGACATGCTCCAGGCGGATTCATAATCCGCCGATGGCTTAACTTAATGACATCGAATGACAACTGACCACCGATGAGGCGGTCAACAGTCAGCGGTCAGCGGTCAGCAGTCGTCGGTCATCGGTCGTCGGTCATCGGTCGTCGGTCAGCGGTCATCGGTCGTCGGTCAGCGGTCAGCGGTCAGCGGTCAGCGGTCGTCGGTCAACGGTCAGCACTCCGCCGGTGCCCGCCATTCTTCTTGGTGCAGAAATGCCCCTCGGGGTCCATCGGCTGGCCGCACTGGGGGCAAATAGGCCGCCCGCGGGAGACCACTTCTATTCCCCAGCGACTCAGGATGCGCAGTTGATAACGCGTACACCAAAAACGAACCACACCCGGCTCTTCGTCTGTGTCTGCGGGCAGCAATTCGTGGGCTATCAGCACGATCATATCATTATCGGCATCGTACCCCAGCCCAATATCGGACAGACGAAAAAGCGGGTCTAACGGAGGATGAATTCGCATAGCGTTTTCATCATAAACCGCCGAGGCTTCGGGCAATTCAGGGAATTTTCTAGCAACCTCCGCCAAGAATTGTTCGATGCCGATTGCCAATGACTCCACCTGGAATTTCTCAAGGAGAAGAGTCACCGTTCGAGCGCCTTTTTGCCCCTGGAGGTAAAAGATACGCTTCCCGGGAGAGCCAATGGCATCGGTACTAATATAAGCAACAGGACTAAGATCGATTTCGATACGTGGCATGGTGTCTCCTTAGGCGGGTGAACAGGGTAAACACGGTAAACAGGGTAAACATGGTAAACATGGTAAACATGGTAAACACGGTAGATACGGTATCAAGGTATACAAAGTAGACAAGGTCATAAATGGTTTTTTTGCCTCTCAAAGCGCGTCATTTGAATTACGCAGGGTGAAATGAAATGGTAAATGGTAAATGGTGAATGGTAAATTGTAAATGGGGTGGATACATCACTGCAATCATTTACCATTAATAATTCACCATTTACCATTTACCATTAGGTTTGGTTTGTGCGTAATTCAAATGACGCCCAATTTTCCCTTTTGATGGGCGGAGACCATTTATGAAAGAAGACATCGTACCCTCCCTGCACACCCTGATACCCTGTATACCGTGTTTACTTTGTATACCGTGTTTACCTTGCATACCGTCCTCACCTCCCCGCCTTATGTTTGCGCTTGACCTCGGCAATTTCATCCTCGCTCAACTCCGGCAGGGTCTCCGTCTCGGTAATGCCCAGGGCCGCTCGTTGAGCCGCGCGCCAGCGTTCCAGCCTCTCAGTTACCTGGGCCTCGTAGCCCTGAGTCGAGGGACTGTAAAAGTAGGTACCCAGCACTTCGCGGGGCAGGTATTGCTGGGGTAAAAAGTGATCGGGGCTATTGTGAGTGTATTTGTATCCCTGGCCGTGGCCGAGGGCGACGGCGTCGCGGTTAGCATCTTGCAGATGCCGGGGGACATCGACTTTGCCTTCGTCTTCGATGAGCTGGAAAGCCTTGAAATAATGTGTGGCCGAGTTCGATTTTGGGGCTGTCGCCAGATAAAGCGTGGCCTCGACGATGGGGAAGATGCCCTCTGGCAGGCCGATGAACTCGAAGGCTTGCACTGCCGAAGCGGCCACTACCAGTCCCATGGGGTCGGCCAGGCCAATATCTTCCCCTGCCAGGATGATAAGCCGTCGCAGGATGAAGCGCGGGTCTTCACCGGCGTAGAGCATCTTGGCCAGCCAGTACAGGGCCGCATCGGGGTCGGAGCCGCGCACCGATTTGATGAATGCGGAAATAGTATCGTAATGGGAATCACCGTCTTTGTCGTACAGCACCGCCCGCCGTTGAATGGATTCCTGTGCTACTTCCAGGGTGACGCGGATGAGGCCCTCGGAGTCGGGGGGCGTGGACTCGACGGCCAACTCCAGGGCGTTGAGGGCATTGCGGGCGTCCCCACCGGCGACGCGGATCAGGTGCTGGATGGCTTCCGGGGCAAGATACACTTTTCGGGTCCCGTAACCCCTCTCCACGTCCGCGCGGGCGCGCTCCAGCAAGGCGCGGATATCCTCGTCTCGCAGGGTACGCATCTGGAAAATCCGGGAGCGGGAGACCAGGGCGCCGATGACCTCGAAATAGGGGTTCTCGGTGGTGGCGCCGATCAGCGTCAAATTGCCATTTTCGACATGCGGGAGCAGGGCATCCTGCTGGGCCTTGTTCCAGCGATGCACTTCATCCACAAAAAGGATGGTGCGTTTGCCGTACAACTTGCGGCGCTCGATGGCCTCGTTGAACACTTCCCGCAGGCGGGGTTTGCCATCCAGCACCGCCGAGAGAGTCTCGAAGTGCGATTTGGTCTGGTTAGCGATCACCATTGCCAGAGTGGTCTTACCCGTACCCGGCGGCCCCCATAGAATAATGGAGGAGAACAACCGGTCGGCTTGAATGGCGCGGCGCAGCAGCTTACCCGGCCCGAGTATATGCTCCTGCCCGACGAACTCATCCAGGTTGAGCGGGCGCATCCGGGCGGCGAGGGGGGCTTCGTGGGTCATACGTTGTTGGAGGGCGTGATCGAAAAGGTCTGGCATACCCCCAATTATAACGGCAGATTGGTGTTCGTAAGCGCGGTTTTAGAGAAATATCTGATTTGGTGCGCTTTACAGGTGCGGCGGATTGTCAATGAGATGGTACCTACAGATGTTAAGATAATGTTTTTGATTCTGCTTACTCGGATGTCATCGCGAGCCGACGCTTTCCGGCGAAGCGATCTCCTTCTCACCAAGGATGAGATTGCTTCAGCGGTAAAGCTGCTTCGCAATGACACGTCGAGCCAATATTTTTTTTTGAAAATCTATACACCTAATCTTTCCCCGTCACCTCTTCAACGTCCGATACTTCACGCTGCGTGGCACATCGACGGATTTGCCATAGCGTTCGTGGTAATCCTTTTCATAATCCGACCAGTTGCCGAGGCAGAGCCGCGCCTGCGAATCCCCTTCGAAGGCGAGGATGTGGGTGCAGATGCGGTCAAGGAACCAGCGGTCGTGACTGACCACCACGGCGCAGCCGGCGAAGTTCTCTATAGCTTCCTCGAGGGCGCGCAGGGTGTTCACGTCGAGGTCATTGGTCGGCTCGTCGAGCAGGATGACATTGGCGCCTTCGGTGAGCATCCTCGCCAGGTGGACGCGATTGCGCTCCCCGCCCGAAAGCGCACCGACCTTTTTCTGCTGGTCGGAGCCGGTGAAGTTGAACGACGCCACATAAGCCCGTGAATTCATTTTGCGCCCGCCGAAAGTGAGCGTATCCGCGCCGCCAGAAATCTCCTCCCAGATATTCTTTTCGGGGTTGAGACTGCGGGATTGGTCAACGTAAGCCAGTTGCACGGTCTCGCCAATTTTGATCGTGCCGCTGTCAGGTTCCTCTTCGCCGGTGATTATTTTCAACAAAGTCGTCTTGCCCGCGCCGTTCGGCCCCACCACGCCGACAATCGAGCCAGGCGGGATGCTGGCGCTGAAATTGTCCAAGATTAGCCGCTTATCCCCTCCTCCGTCGGGGCTGGCGTAGGATTTGGTGATCCCGTCCAATTCGATAACGATGTCGCCGAGACGCGCCCCCGGCGGAATGTAAATCTCCAAATTCTCGCGCAGCTTTTCATTCTCCTGACTGAGCAGCTTCTCGTAGGCGTTGACGCGCGCCTGTCCCTTCGACTGACGAGCTTTGGGCGACATGCGGATCCACTCCAACTCGCGCTCGAGGGTCTTCTGGCGTTTGCTTTCGGATTTCTCTTCCTGCCGCAGCCTCTCTTGTTTTTGCTCCAGCCACGAGGAGTAGTTACCTTTCCAGGGGATGCCGTAGCCGCGGTCGAGTTCCAAAATCCAGCCAGCCACGTTATCGAGGAAGTAGCGGTCATGGGTCACGGCGATGACAGTCCCCTTGTACTTGCGAAGATGATGTTCTAGCCAGGCAACCGATTCGGCGTCGAGGTGGTTGGTAGGCTCGTCGAGGAGCAGGATGTCGGGTTCCGTGAGCAAGAGTCGGGTGAGGGCGACGCGGCGGCGTTCTCCACCGGAGAGGGTCTTGATGGGCGTATCGGGTGGCTGACAACGGAGGGCACCCATTGCCAAATCCAATCGCGAATCCAGATTCCAGGCATCGAGGTGATCGAGTCGATCCTGCAATTTGGCTTGCTCGGTGATCAAGGCATCGAAGTCGGCGTCTGGCTCGGCAAACGCGGCGTTGACCTCCTCGTAGCGTGCCAGCATATCCACGCTGGGCTGGACAGCCTCCCGCACGATTTCGATGAGTGTTTTGGACTCGTCGAGCTGCGGTTCCTGCTCGAGCAAGCCGAGTGTGTAACCCTTCGACATGGCGATCTCGCCGGTGTAACCCTGATCGACTCCAGCCATGATGCGCAGCAGGGTGGATTTGCCCGATCCGTTCAGGCCGAGGACGCCGATCTTGGCGCCGTAGTAGAAGCCGAGCGAGATGTCACGCAGGACTTGTTTGTTGTTGGGGGGATGAATGCGGCCAACGCGCACCATCGAGTAGATGACTTTTTGGGTGTCTGTGGTCATGGGGGTTCCTGGGGTTGGGGATTGGAGAATGGTTAAGGGTGATTGTACCAGGGTTTTAGAGACGAAGAGTGGAAAGAAAGGGTGGCATAAGAGCCGCTCCTACCTTGTGGGTTAGACAATACAGTCAAGCAGAATGTGGTAAATTTTGATTGAACGCCCTTCGCTTGTCATTCGCTTATGAATGCTGACCCACTCGTGCTGAATTTGCGGATGAAAGTTAACGGTTTGTTGAGGAATCGCCAAATTTAGTTCGTCCGAAGATTTGTCAATCTTTTCTCTGACTTTTTTAGCCCACACCTCGATTGAATCGCTTTGCACATAACCCAACATTCCAGCTTCAGAATACCTTCCTGCATATCGGCCATCTATAAAGCATCCCATCCCCTCACTACCAGTATAATTTCCTGCTGTGCTTTGACCTTTTAGCAATCGCTTCGACTCAATTATGAACTGAGGCAACCCTATGTCGCTAATCTCAATAATGATGTCAGGCATTAATCGGTCGCTACCGATACGGCCGTCGTGTTCAACAGGAAAGTTGTCATGAAAAGAGTAACGCATAATCCATCTTGGAGATGGGGTCAATGACATTTTTCTATTTGTCAGAGCGGTGATAATAAACCCCGTGATTGAGGGTTCTTCATTGGCTTTTTTGTCGTTCACTTTGATACGGGGAAGTGCATCTACATATCCAATGGCAATTAGCTGGTGGATATGTTCAATAAATGCGTCTGGGAATGCCCCAAAATATCTAAGCGATGGAGATGTGTTCTTCACGAGTTGATTCCGATGTCGTCAGTATGTGACTGATAATATCTTGTGCGTCTAGTATTGCTTGCGTGCGTGTCCAGTCGATACGACGAGGGTTTTTGTAAAGAAAAATTCGATTATTGTCATATACTCTCAATCCGCGTTGAATATATACCCATTGACTAACCTGTTCTCTCAAATGCTTACTAAATGTTGCCATTAGCTTCATTTTTGAAAGCCCCACTGACTCCGACACATTGATGCTTCCTAGAGTTACCTCAGCTGACGGATTACTTTCTATGGCACACTCAACCAAATCATTGGATATGGTTATATTTATATCGTGTATTGCCCGACCCATCACAAATTCATTGAGTTCTGATTGAAGTTGAATAGCATAAGCTTTCAATTCATCTTTTGAAGGCGCATTGGTAGCATTCTTGCTTGTAGAACGATCATCAAGAGGAAGGCGGACATAAAGAAAATCATCTATAGCTATTCGCATATCGTCTGGAATACCGATTACATCGTAAACAATCTTATCTAATTCAGCCAACCACTCATTTTGAAGCTGTCGTATTTCATTTTTGACTTGGTGTTGTTCTTTCAAACTCAACGAGGAAAATCCAATAGATATATTTTTAGCTTCATCTCCGGCAAATAATGTTCTAGAACGTCGATTGTAAATTCTTCTGCTAAGTTGATTGACCGCTGCTTTTTCAACTCTTGCCAGCTTGTCATAGTGAGTAGCAAGGATTTGTACTTGGGCATCATCAAATTCAGGTACAGGTATAGCCCCTACTGTACTTGTGATGATTCGTCGAGACATTTGATGAAATACTCCCCATTGAGGTACGTTGAAAAACAACCAGTATGAGACAAGAGATGAATTAAGATAGGTTGCTAAAGCTTTTAGATGCAACGCACTTTTTGGGTTTTCATGAGCGGATATACCAATGTTTCTTGAGGGGATGACAAACTCTTCATTACTATAGAGTATGATATCCATAGCCCGAGGTGAAATATAAATGTGCGGAGACCACGTTGTCGCAATTCCTCTCAATCCGCCTTGTTTACGGACATAGCAATATTCTTCACCTATTTCTTCCATTGCTTCAGGAGGAACTGAAAATCGGTTACAGAGTTGATTTATCTTCTGCTTGTCTAGTCGTGATATTCCAAGTAGCTCTGGTATATGAACAATTGCCTCCTTTGAATCTTTTCTTCTCAGTTGAGAGGCTTCATTAACAATCCAGCTATGACATGCACATAATGAATTGATAGTTAAGGGGAAATTATAATTTATTCTTTGCAGAACATTACGGTCTGCAAAACTTCCCCAAAGACCCAATTTCCAGACAACACTATTCCCATCTACAGCCTCCCATTGTTTAATAGAACTGATTTCGTTTGCGTTAATTGTCAATGTCCAGGGCTGTGTGTAATCTTGAATTAGTTGGTTGGCGACAAAAGGTGCATAATGAACAATAGTATGATCCGGTGGTACGAGCGATGTAGGTTGATAGATGATAGAAACTGCGGGAAGAACTCCCTCTTTTCCTTTGCCAAACAAAATGTTGCGCATGTTTGCAAAATTAGTCATTTTGTGGATAATATTTCGCTGGAAAAAACCTGCACGATACGCTGTAGAGTTTTTGTTAAACAGGTTGGTTGCAGGTAGAAGGAATCCAACGATCCCTTTCTCTGTTAACAGTTCTGTCGCCAGCCAACTAAATGCTTCTGCTACTCGATAGCGGGCAATAGGATACGAGGATGTATCAATCCAATTACGCGCTAAATCATCAAGTTCTTTGTCTAACTTTGATGCCCAAGGAGGATTGCCTACGATCCAATCAAATGTTCGCTTTTTCGACCAGAAGGTTGACTTATGTTTTTCGTCATCAATATCAAAAAAATCAGTATGAAAAATTTGAGAATCAAGCAGGTTCGGGAACTTGAATTTTGTCAGCCTATGTAAATGAGGGGGATCGATGTAATGTAAAAGGGTCAGAATAAGGCTGAATTCAGTGATTAAACAAGCCTCAAGCTCTCGCTCCACACCATATATGCAGTTCAGCAATATTTGCTTTAGTCGTTTTGGTTCTAAATCCTTACCCTCTTTGAGCATTTCTTTCTCAATCAAGCGACGGTATGCAAGAACTAGAAAAACGCCTGAGCCACAAGCTGGGTCAAGAATTTTTCCATCGCTATGAATTGGTTTTACAGATTCAATTTCTGATAATACATAGTCTGCTAGATACTCAGGAGTATAAATAGCTCCCTTTTCTTTGCGTTTATCAATAAATTGCTCATAAATTGCTGATAATGTTTCTACTGGAATAAAGTCGAATTTGTAAGCCCGAAAGGGGAGATGAAGCTGTAATCGCAAAATTTTTTCTGGCACATCACCCGTAATTTCGGCGCCACTAAAAACAGATGCGACCCATGAAACATGTCTGTCTGCTAATCCGTTCTCTTGGGCTTTCTCAAAAGCGAGAGGGAAAACTTTCCCGTTGAATTGTTGTTCAAGCGCGTTGGTGACTTCTTGAAGTGATTGGATGGTAGCCTTGGGTGAGAAAACCTTATCAGGATTAAGGCCTTTGCCTATGAGCCATTCGTTTGTCAAGATGCCTCGATGGCGAAGATACATGATATAAACGTACTTCCCAATGATGGCATGTGCAATATTTGTGGGAATCTCACTTTCTAGTGCGTTACCAAGGTCACGTAAATTTTTCAACAACCGCTGGTCAACACGCCTGTTAACATTCAGCTTCTTGCCTAATCGAGATTTCCAAATAAGCCCAGAATCGATTGAAGCAGCTGAGAGATCTCTCAATATTGCAGCTATTTGGTTTAACTTGTTGGAGGGAACTGTCTCAAGCCACCCATCATCTTCATCTTCTGAATACGAAAACCCTGTATAAACACGAATTTCATGAGGTAGCTTTATGACGATGAATGGTGCAAAATTTAAGTTCCAAAGACTTTGATGAATTTCTCTAGCCTGTTCTGGGGTTTTTGCTTCTGCAATATAAACCGCAGGTCTCAATGGTAAATTGTGCTTGTCATTCTGTGATGAATTTGTTTCAAAGAGGTATACGCTACTAACACCTGCCAGTGATGCTACGCGGAATAGATGAGCTGTTTCTGGTCTTTTCAAATCTCCAACCGATTTGTGGTATGGCGATTCTAAGTAATCTAGTTCTGATAGTATTTTTTTCATTTTGTTTTGTAGCGTTTCTACAACAAATAATTAGTAGCAGTAGACTGTTGCATTATAAGATTTTTGGCATGTTTTGTCAAAGAAAAAAGACCACATGTTCTATGTATTATTTGCATTTACCGACTTGTCACCTCTAAATATAACATGCCCATTCCATGACAAAACGTTTCAAATTCTCTGGTATAACATAGCCGCTGTTCTTTGCGCCGTGCTGCCGTTCGATTTGTGACCGCTTGCAGCATAGCATCAATAATCAGTAGAAACCGAGCAAGATGTCGCACAGGACTTTTTTGTTGTTGATGGGACGTATGCGGCCAACGCGCACCATCGAGTAGATGACTTTTTGGGTGTCTATGGTCATGGGGGTTCCTGGGGTTGGGGATTGGAGATTGGAGAATGATGACGAATGAGATTATTTACGGATGGAGTATGACGAAATTTGATTATACTGCTGATGACTCGATACAGAATAAACCCAGATCGAAAAATCCGGACTTATGAAAGAAGTGACAAAAGCTATAAAATCATCCCTTATCTGCTCAATTCATAGGCAATAAATGAGGCTTTTTGCTGTAGGTAAACTAAGGATATATCCCCATTATGATATAGATCGAAATACTCTTTTCTTTCCTGAACCAAATCTTCATCCATGTTCAATTTTAGTATGAGGATTGTGTCTTTTACAGCATGCTCTTGCTCATCTGTTATACCCGAATTTGGTTTTATGATCATAGTGTCGAAGTCAATAATAAACAAATCCGGCTCTTTTGGAATTGCCGGGGTGACCCCTATATATGGGGGTATAGAATGAGGTAGAATCGATGGAAAACCCAGAAAGTAATGAGGAGTCTCACCATCTATCCCGAAATCGCAACCCCGGATTGTCTTTCCGTTGAATATTAAGAATGTCGTCATCATGAATACCGAACAAACCGAGGATGGAGACTTCATCATTACAGTTGAAAGTACCGAGGACGATACCTTCTGTCGAGTGTGTGGGCGTAAGATATGCAAGTTTCATGGGTGCGATGAGTGGATTTGTTTGCGACACTTGTCGATTTTGGGGCATCAGGTGTACATCCGGCTGCGACCGAAACGATACAAGTGCAACTGCTCACACAAACCAACCACCACCCAACGGTTGGAGTGGTATGAATCCAGAAGCCCACACACCAAAGAATACGACAAGCACCTCATGCTGCAATTGGTCAACAGCACGATAGAGGACGTGAGCCGGAAAGAAGACGTAGGGTATGATGCAGTGGCAGGAGCCCTGAAACGCTGCATTCAGACCAGCATTGACTGGACACAATTCGACGAGTTGAAGGTACTGGGGATTGACGAAGTGGCTCTGAAGAAAGGGCACAAGGAGTATGCGGCGATCATCAGCACCCAGCAAGCCGATGGGTATGTGTCCGTTTTGACTGTTTTGCCGGGACGGAAGAAGAAAATGGTGCGGGATTTCCTGGATACCATCCCCAAACGCCTACGCCCAACCATGGAAACCGTCTGCACCGACATGTGGGATGGATATGTCAATGCAGCGGAAGAATTCGCTGCTGCCCACGATGATGTCTCCATAGCAGTGGTGATTGACCGCTTTCACGTGGCCACATCGTCCCGATGTTCCTACGGGAAGAACTACCGGGATTGTGTTGACAAGGTGCGCAAAAGTGAATGCCGACGCTTGAAGAACGAACTGTCGGAAGAAGAGTACGAAGAAATCAAAGGAGTGAAGTGGGCTACTCGTAAAAACAATCGAGATCTGACCACCAGAGAACGCCAGAAACTGCGTCGCCTATTCATCCATTCTCCAAACCTGAAACTAGCCTATACTTTTCGAGAAGAGCTGACTGCCATCTTTGAAATGATACTGTCCCGGGAAGAGGCCGTTGAGCGTCTCAAAGTATGGAAAGCCAAAGTTGAGCGTAGTAGCTTGAAGTGCTTCAATTCCTTCTTGAAGACCCTGACAAACTGGCTCGATAAAATCGCAAACTACTTTGTAGCCCGATTGAGCAGTGGCTTTGTCGAAGGTTTGAACACCAAGATCAAAACTCTCATGCGGCGTTGTTATGGCATCCGCAGAGTAGGCCATATCTTTCAACGTCTTTACCTCGACATCCAGGGCTATCGCCGCTTTGCGTAAGACGCACCCCTATATATGGGGGGTTCCCCGGCAATTCCAAAAGAGCCGAAATCTTTTACGTGATGCGTAGGGTTTTCTTACATGCTCCAAGTGGATTCGTCCCATAAGGGGATGCTGCGCGATAATCCGCCGATGGCTAAACTTAATGACATTGCGTGACGAGTGATAGGGAGATAGTGATGGATAGATGGTAAGTGATGACCAAATCACAAAATGCTCTAGCCGTCACCCTTCGCGAAGCATCCCTGTGGGACAGCGGTGGGGACGCCGCAGGGAGCATCTTTGAAATAGCCCGTCATTGTAACTACTCAGCCTCCTCCAAAAATGTCACTGCGAGGGGCGTTTTTTCCCCGAAGCAGTCTCCAACATGGTCTCGGAGATTGCTTCCCTTCGACATACTCAGGGCAGGCAGCGGAGAAACACTGCTTCGCAATACCAACGGGTATACCTATCCCAAAGGGACAAGTGTGCAGGCACTGCGCACCTGTCCCTGGTGTCTAGGGATACCTTGCGGTATGACATGGTTGAGTAGATACCCGTCATTTAGTATTTTGCCACTATCAGGGAAATTATACCAGTGTAATTTACTTAGGGTCTCTGGGATTTCGCGTGAAAGGAGGCTGGGCAGGCACAAAACACACCCGAATCAAAAACACGTCAGAACGGAGGCGAATCACGTTCCAACGTGTGTGGAAAAAGGTCGGGGTGGGCGGACTTGAACCGCCGACCTCCGCGTCCCAAACGCGGCGCGCTTCCAACTGCGCCACACCCCGGCGGCTGAGAGTATAATGCTATTCAGGCACAATCGTCAAGCAAAAGCGTAGGACGAATTTCCAAATTCGTCCCATAGGGTACAATCGTCAAGGAAGCGTGTAAGACGAATTTCCAAATTCGTACTACAGGGTACAATCGTCAAGGAAGCATGTAAGACGAATTTCCAAATTCGTCCTACATGGAACCCGCGTTATGTCTATTTCAATATTCCCCCTGCTCTATCACGCTCACCACAGCGCCTACACCGATGACCTGCCCTTTTGGCTAGATTTGGCCCGGCAACAAAGGGAGACCATCCTCGAACTGGGCTGCGGCACTGGCAGAGTGTTGATTCCCCTGGCGCAGGCCGGGCACAAAGTTTGCGGGCTGGATAACGATCCTGACATGCTGGCGGTTTTGCGGCGGCAATTAGATTCTGCGCTAAATGCTCGCGTACTCATAATTCAAGCCGATTTGACCTCCTTCCACCTGGCAGCCAAGTTCCCCCTCATTGTCCTGCCTTGCAACACCTTCAGCACGCTGGATGCCGCCGCCCGGCACTCAACCCTGTCGTGCATCCGCCAGCACCTGACCCCCAATGGGCTGTTCGCCGTCAGCATCCCCAACCCATACGCTCTAGCTGCACTAAAATCGTCGCCCCAGTCGGAGGTGGAAACCATCTTCACCCACCCCCAAAGTGGCAATCCTGTCCAGGTTAGCTGCGATTGGGAACGCACAGACACGCATGTCACACTGCGCTGGCATTACGATCACTTGCTCCCCGACGGTCAGATCACGCGCCTGACCACATCCACCCTTCACCACCTGACAAGTGTAGCCGCCTACCGGGACGAATTCAACGCCGCGGGGTTCGCCATCACCGCCACTTATGGCAATTTCGACCATGCCCTTTACACACCGGCGTCTCCTTATTTAATCGTCACACTCAAACGAACTGATTTGTACATTTCAACAAAATTCGGATATACTATCAGCAGACCCAAATAACTATCACCTGTCAAGATTTTCTACCCACGGAGAGCATACCATGACCGAACAAATAAATCTTAACACCGCCCATCTCGACGCATTGACCAACCTGCCCGGCGTCGGCCCGGCAATGGCTGAACGTATCGTAGCCGCCCGGCCATATCAAGCCCCGGAAGACCTGCTGCATGTCAGCGGAGTTGGCCCCGCCTTGCTGGAACGTCTGACGCCGTTGGTAACGGTGGCTGAAGACGAAACACCAGATATGGAAATCCCCTTCGAGGAGGATAGCGGGACTCAACCGGAGGCGGAGGAAGACATTCCGGAGACCGAATCCCAGCCTGAGGAGGAAGTTGCCCCCCCGGAGACCGAATCCCAGCCCGAGGAAGAAGCTGCCCCCCCGGAGGCCGAATCCCAGCCCATGGAGGAAGCTGCCCCCCCCGAGGCCGAATCCCAGCCTGAGGATGAGATCATCCCCCCCTGGGACGATGGCGAACCCGAAGACGAAATCCATCCGCCCGATGCAGAAACCGCCGATGATGCTATCATCCCTGCTGAAACGGATGAAGAAAAATCTCCTTCCAGGCCCAAGCCGGTCACTCGGGGGCAAGCTCTATTGATGGCTGCGGTTGGCAGTTTCGCAGCTTTTGTGCTGGCCGTGTTATTCAGTCTGATACTCATCGCCAGCCTCAATGGGGGCCTGCGCTTTGCCAGCCTGGATCAGGTCGCGGCGTTGGATCGCCAGGTCAGCGGGTTGAATTCGCAAGCCGAAATCCTGACCCAAGACATTGCCGGCCTGCAATCGCGAATAGATAATTTGGAAACCCTCAACGTGCGGGTTGACAATTTGGAGACCGATACTGCGCAATTGGAAACCGATATGTCTGCCACTGTTGAGAGTGTCGAAAATATGAGCGTCCAAATTGAAGATATGAGTGCCCAAATCGAGGAAATATTCTCGCAGACGGCGCGCTTCCAGGCATTTTTGAATGGGTTGAGAGAGCTTCTCAACGCATTGGGCACCCCTTGAGAGAAATCTTTATGAGTACAGAAAATACATCTCCCCCAAAACCATCATTCGGCAGGCGGATAGTGCTGGCTGTCAAAGCTTTTTTGCGCTTCGTGCTGCTTGTATTGATAAGTTTAATTTTAGTGACCGCGTTAGTGTTAGTTGGCTCTCAGTTGCTCGGACGCGGTTACTTTATGCAAAGTGTGGATAAAAATACCAGCCAGATCCATGATTTGAGTATCAGGCACGACCAAGACAACGAATTGATCACCCAACGTCTGGCTGATCTACTCGTCCGGTTGAATGTCCTGGAAATTCAAAGCGACACCGATAAACAAACCATCGCCGATTTGCAAACCCAATTGACCGCAGCAGAAGAAGCCCTGCAAGAGCAAGCCACATCATTGGAAAACGTGCCTGCATTGCAAGTTGCTCTGGACGAATACGGCGCGGCCCTCACCGCTCTGGAAACCTGGCTAGAGGGCTATGATGCCAATCTGGAAGGGCTGCAATCGGATGTCGATAATTTGAGCCAATCTGCGGAGGCCGACCGCGCGGAAATTCAAGCCTTGAGCGAGAAATTGCAAACGCAAGACACCCTGGTCACGCTCCGCCACGAATTGGAATTGTTGAAGGCTATGGAATTGATCACCCGGGCGCGGGTATCCATCGGGCAGCACAATATCGGGTTGGCACAGGATGATTTGCAGGCCGCCCGCGAGCTGCTCTCCGCCCTGAGCGCCGAGGTCCCCGAATATCAGGCCGCCTCTCTTGCAGACATCATCCTGCGTTTGGAACTGGCCGAGAAAAACCTAGTGGAGGCCCCAGACCTAGTAGATCAAGATTTGGAAGTTGCCTGGCAATTGCTGTTACCGGGTTTGCAGTCGTATGATTCCACTGACGATGCCACCTCAACACCGACCGCGACTCCCACCACTGGAGACGATGCAGAGGCCACCCCGACCCCAACCGCAACTCTCACCCCCAAAAGTGAGGTAGAGGCCACCCCGACCCCGACCCCGACGCCGTAATCTTGACGCTCAATAGCAATTCTGGTTCGTAGTAACGACACTTCGGCATGGCTCAGTGCAGGCTTTAGTCATCTGTGCTGCGCAACCAGCGACTGCCCCCTTCGCACCCTGCGGGTATCCCCCACGGGGACGCTACGCGGGGCTACGCACGGGGGATGCTTCGCAAAAGTTGCTACTACGAACCCAATGTCATTAAGTTTAGCCATCGGCGGATTATCGCGCTGCATCCCCTTGTGGGACGAATCCGCCTGGAGCATGTCAGAAAACCCAGTTTTGCTCCTGTCGGATCCGTGATCCGACAGGCACCAACGCACCAAATCCCAGGAGAATATCATGCCAGACATAGAAAACGAAATTTCCACCCCCGAAGAAAACGCAATCCCTGCTGAAATGCCCGCCATGATCGAAGAGCCGGAAACCGCCGCTCCTCCCATCGAAGAGACCGCAACCGATGTAAAGGAGGAAAGCAGAGCACGCCGCTTCTTCCGCAAAGTTCTGCGCTGGACAGCGGGGTTGCTCATAGTCTTTGGGTTGGGTTTTACCGTAGCCATCTTTACGCTGTATCAGCCTACCTTACAGAGAGTGGAGCAAGGCAAATCTGAACTGGCGCAGGCCAATGAACAGATCGAAAACCTCGATGGACAAATCACGAATATGGAAGGGGAAATCGAGAGTCTCCAAGCCCTGGAAGACCAGAATCTAGAACTTATTGCGGCGCAGAAGGGGCTTAGTCTGCACGTCTCCATTCTCAACGCGCGCCTTGATGTTGCCAACGCTCTCCTATCACTGAGTGAGGAAGACGATGCCCAGGCTCGCATTATTCTGGACAAAACCGCGGAGACTCTGGATACCATCAAAGACCTGTTGGAACCCGATCAACGCGAGGTGGTCACCGCCATGCAGCAACGCTTGGAATTAGTTCTGGCAGAAATGGAGAACGATTCTTACGCGGCTCAGTCTGATCTGGATGTGCTGGCAACCAGCCTGCTGCAATTGGAAGACGCCTTGTTCGGCGGACCGTAGAACCTGACTGTAATTGTCTAACGGAGCTTCGCCTCAAACCGACAAGAAAAATGGGACACGGATTACACGGATGAAAACGGATTGACGCGGATTCTTTTAAAATGAAATCCGCGTCAATCCGCTTAATCCGTGTCACACCTGCAATTGGCGGCAGGTATAGGTGTCCGCGTTCTATTGAAGCAACTTTCAACAGCAGCCTGAGCGATTACATCGCAAGCGTTCCACCGCGGAGCAGTGGAACGAGCCATCATTTACTTTGGTACCACTACCGAAAAAAGGACTGTCGGTCTCGGATGACCAGCAGTCCTTTTTTCATAGCAGTATGACCAGCCGTTTCCCCCAGAATTTGGGGGGTAGGGGGCATTTCACACTCCACGCTTCACGTTTTCACGTTTCACGCCTCACACCACTGGCACGGTAGGGACACTCCCCCCACAGAGCAAATACCAGCACGCTTTGTCGGGCTTGAAAAGCAGATGATAAACTCTGTTCCTGATGGTCATTACCAAAATATGAATCCCGTCATCGGCTTTCCAAGTCCTACCTATCGATTCAACCCGGTAAGCACGCCCTTTCCAAACAAATCCCAGGGGGTTGATTTGCCCGTGGGCGTCAAAACGAGCGGTGACTTCAATCTGTTCCATCGGGCAGACTCCTGAGAAAATCGACCAATAATTGCAAAGCGGCCTCAGCGGAATGCTCTTTGTTGCCGATGCGGTCGCTATCCCAAATAAATTGTTTTGCCTGATCGCGGCCGGGAATGCTCAACCCGACCCACGTGAGGCCGACGGGCTTTTCGGGCGTGCCTCCCCCGGGGCCGGCTATCCCGCTGATGGAGAGTCCCACATCAGCCGCCAGAGCACGGCGGACACCGCGCGCCATCTCGATGACAACTTCTGCGCTGACCGCGCCGTGCTGCTCCAGCGTTTTCCATTTTACGCCCACCAGCCGCACTTTGGCCTCGTAAGCATACGCGGTGACACTGCCCATATAATAGGTCGATGAACCGGCGATATTTGTCAGCCGGTGTCCGATCAACCCGCCGGTGCATGATTCTGCAACAGCCAGCCGCCAGCCTTTCTGGCGTAACAGTTCTCCAACTACAACTTCGGGGGTTTCTTTTGTCATGATGTAATTATGTGATGCGTGAAACGTGAAGATGTGAAGACGTGAAATGTGATTTAATCTCTCACGCATCACTCTTCACGCATCACGTTAGCGCGTTACCAGTGGGAGGAAGATATTGAACACATTGGTGATAACAATGGTATGTTCATCACCTACGCTTGCAGCTGTGCAATTTGTGGCAGTCACGGCGAGATTGTGCGTCCCAGTACCCAGGGTGCGGGTAGAGGCTGCTGTCGTATCATCATTATCCCAAAGATAGGTGACAGGCAGTGAGGCTCCCGCAGGCTCGTAGCTGGCAGTGAAAGTGTACATGCCCGGTTCGCCGCCGGCAGCGCCATTGATGGTGATATTGGTCAGGTCTACACATACACTCGGTTCGTAGACAGTTACCGAAACGGCGTCTGTGACCGGTATGGTCATGCCGAGATTCCAAACATCAATTGCGACGGTGTACGTGCCCGTGGCGGCGAAAGTGTGCGTCAGGAGTAAGGGATCAAAGCTGCTGGTTCCAGTGATCGGGACCGTTCCATCGTCATAGTCAATGGTGTAGCTATAAGGTTTGTTGGCGTCATTCGGGGAGAGATCGGCTAAGAAATCCGCCGCTTCCCCTGCGTAAATCGTGCCCGTGGTGACCAGAGTCAGATCAACATCTGTCACTGAGGAGTAAATTACTTCTGCACTGACAGTCACCGAAACAGCGTCCGTGACCGGCGCGGTCATGCCGAGATTCCGCACACCAATCGTGACAGGGAAAGTGCCCGTGGTTGCAAAGGTGTGGGTAATTGGCAACGGATCGCTGCTGCTGGTTGCCGTAACAGGCATGGTTGCATCACCAAAATCGAGGGTGTAGGTGTAAGGTTTCGTGGCCCCATTTGGGATAATGTCCGCCGCGAACTCGACCAGGGTATTTGTTACGATAGTGCCAGTAGTGACGAGAGTCAAATCTACCTGATCGATATCCACCAGTTCAACGACAACCTGGTGGCTGACACTGTCGCTGTCCAGCGAATTAGTCGCTACCAGGGTGACGGTGTAGACATTCGCGATCGTGTAAGTATACACCGGGTCGCTCTCAATGGATGTGCCGATGCCGTCGCCGAAGTCCCAGATATGATCCATGGGCAAGGTGCCCGTGGTCATATTGGTGAAGTGCATGGGCATGCCCGGCGCGACCGGACTATCGCTGGTGAACGCTGCAGCTGGGGGCGTGGCTGTCTCGCCGCAGCCAGGGCCTCCGCCAGAAATGGTGAGATCATCGATATGCCAGCCATTATCGATAGTATTCGTATCGGACGTGAACCGGAAGCGGATTCGGGCACTGAGCTGGTTGTTGAGCATCCCAACTGCCAGAGTGATGTTTTCCCATTGCGAATGTGAACCATCGTAGGTTGCGATCCCCGTCCAGGTGGAGCCGCCATTATTGGAGATTTCTACATGGCAAAAATCCCAATTCGCCTCGGTATCGCAGATCTGCCAGAAATCGAGATGGATGTCCGTAAAATCTGTCATGTCCATGATTGGGGATGTTAGTGAAATATCGCGATTATTGTTATAGTTACCTCCCGGACTATCCGTCCACGAGTGGGATGGGCTATGAGATGCTTCGGTGGTGATGGCCCAGGGGAACTCAGCAGTCCAGCCCTGGTTGCCGGATTCCACGGTGTCGGTGAAGATGTCACACACGGGGTAGAGGTGGAAATTCTGCTGCACGGTCTGATAGTCGTGGGCTATGACTCCGCTGACGTTGGCATCTGCATATCCAGTAGCGCTGGCGTTCATTGCATACGTGCCGCTGATCACGGTCGTGCTGTAGTATCCCGTAACCGGGTCGCTTGTGGCCTGAAACGTGCCCGCGGTGAGTGTGGCCTCGATGGGTGCGTTGTTGCTGGCGTCACGCACATAACCATCGATGACCGGAGAAACGCCGGGTTCGACAATATAGATGAAGGCCGCGGTGAAGGGTCCCCAATTGCCCGCGGCGTCTTGCCCGCGTACGAAGATGGTATGACGGCCCGAACTCAGACCTGTTGTGTCTACAGCAGCTTCCACAGCTTCGACCGTCGAGTTGAAATTGCCGTCCACGGCTGTCATCGGGTACGAGATGGGAGTCGTCGTCGTGATCCAGGCAGGTACGTCAATAAAATACTCAGCCACGACAATATTTTGAGTAGGTTCGGTCCCGTTCTCGTTGTTGAAGCGTGTGTCATTGATGGTAGCCGTCAACTGAGCGGGGTCGCCGGGGGCAATACCGCCCGGCACAATCGTCACACTCAAGGCATCGGGGCCGGCGGGGGTTATATACGGGGTGCGGGATGTTTTGGCGGCGTAGATCAGCGCGGGCAGGTTATCGGGCAGGAGGGTGTTTTCGAAAATACCACAACTCTGGAAAAAGGAAGTGCCCAATTCGAAAGTGTAAGCTGCCAGCCCCAACTCGCCATAAGCGAAATCGTCGGTGGTGCCGTCGGTTGCATAAAGCGACATGGATTGTTCAGGACTGTAATTGTTATAGTAAGCGAATTTGCGTCCCAGGGTTTGTAGCGCGGTTCCATTGGGGGCATTCGTGGCGGTAAAACCCCACGGCCATAATACCAACTCGCTGTAAGAGTGAATATCTATAAAGGTGCCCATGGCGTTGTCAGGGGCCGGGTCGGTCAGCCCGGGGCCGCGTTGGTCCGGGAATTCAGCGCGAACGTAGTTTTGAATGGCCTGCACTTCAGGCTCGGAGGCTGCGGTGGGGCCGCGGTAGGTTTCATTACACTCACTGCCGCTGGACCCGCCACAGCAACCCCACTGGAATTCGAAGTTGCGGTTGAGGTCTGCGCCGCGGTAATTCGACGTGGGGGAGCAATAATTCTCGTTCGTGTTCTTGCGCCAAGAAACTCCCCCCTCGGCATGTTTGCGTCCGTCAGGGTTGGCTTGCAGCATCAGATGGATTTCGGTGTAATCCAGCAACCAAGTCACATCAGGGTCAATATCATAGTTTTCCACCAGATATTCTGCGAAGCGGGTGCTCAGTTCGGCGGGGGTGTACTCGCGGGCGTGGACAGAAGTCATAATGAATAATTTGGGTTTGGGGCCGGGTACATTGGCGTTCGTCAATTTCAGCACCATCATATCGTAGCCGGCGTTTCCGCCTGGCGTCACTTTTTCCCACGAATTGCCTGTATCGATCCAGGTTGCCAGGTTGGGATAATTGGATGCAATATCGACTGCGGTCTGGAAAGTTTCTTCCACCGTGCGGTAACAGGGGTAGCCAGGAATCCCGGTGGTTTGCCCTGGCAGATATTCGAGCGGCTGGTTGACCAGGGTGGTGTATTCGTGATCGATTTCGAGATGGTAGCCCTGTTCTAGCAAACGATTGTACTCTGCCTGCGTTACTCCGATTACCAGGTAGCCTGCTTTGGCATTGACTTCCCAGGGTTCAGTATGGGCTGCGATTTCGGCAACCTGTTGGCGGTTCTCGAAATATACGCGCACTACCCATAAATAGGAGTCTGATCCGGCAAGTGGAAGCCGATCTGTGGCAGGCATCACTGGGGTTCCGTCTGGCGCGGGGAAGTCTTCTTGCGCTATAACAGTCTGATTAATCATGAGAAGGAGCATACTTGCTATAATCGTAAAAATAGTGACGAAATTGAATAGTTTTACTCGTTTCATAATTTATTTACTTTGGGTGTATACGCTTCGAGTTTGTTTCCCAGATCGTGTTCTGGGATGTTATGTCTGCATACTGACGGGCAAAGTCTTGTTTGCATCGCGGCGCACCCGTCGCAGAAACGCGGGGGAATTCAAGCCGCGTTCCAATAAATAGGTTAGATAATACTGCATAAGATTTTCGATCTCAGCATTGACAGTTGGGGTGATCTGAGCGCGGGCGGCATCTTTGTAGCTGCTGCGCTGGAAATGCCGCAGGTATTTGAGGGCTTGCACAGAAACGGGACGCGCCTCAGGTTGCCGACCTCCGCATCGGGGGCACAGAACACCCCCCAACTCAGGCGAGAAGAACTGGTCCTCGGGCTGAATATCGGCCTCACAACTGGCGCAGGCAAACAATTTGGGACGGAATCCCACCAAATCTAGCAATCGGATTTCGTAGTAGTGAATCACCAGATTGGGGTCGTCGCCTCTATCCAATCGAGACAGGGCATCCACCAATATATGGTACAGCGACCGGTTTTCGCCCTCCTCGTAGGTGAAGCGATCTAGCAGTTCGACGACATAAGAAGCGTATCCGAGATTGACCAGATCATCTCGGATGGACAGGTAGAGGTCAACTGTCACAGCCTGGGTCAGGATGAATAGATCGCGCCCCCGTGCCAACTGCAAAGTGGAGCGGGTGAAGGGTTCCAGGTGGCCGGCCTTGCGGGAGAGAGGCTTGCGCACGCCTTTGGCAATCGCCTGCACCTTGCCCAGTTCGCGGGTGAATAGTGTCAGCAGGCGGTCGGCTTCGCCCCAATCGCTGTGACGCAGTACCACCCCTTCGACTCGCAAGGAACGTTCTTGGTATGGCATAGGTTTAATTGAAATGTGGCAAGAGGCAAGAGGCAAGAGGCAAGAGGCAAGAGGCAAGAGGCAAGAGGCAAGAGGCAAGATATGTTATCACGCTTCACGCTTTACGTTTCACATACGTAAATCGGGTTGCTGAAAATCCACCCGCGGCGTTTGCCGCGGTAGGAAATATAGACTTCAACGCGGTACACGCCGGGTTCGGTGGTGATGTGGGTGCAGATATCACGCTGCGACCAGGTTTTGATGATTTCGCCATCTTTGAGCAAATTGCACTCGGCTCGTTGGGGCAGCCGGATTTGGAGTGTGACTCCATTGCGGGCTGGTATCTCGTCCCCCATCCAAACCGATTTTTCCAGCCCCTGCGCGCTGAAGCGGAAACCGCGCGTGGGCGCAGGCAAATCGTAGCCCACGAAAGCGTGTCCCTGACGCAGGGCATTCAGAATCTGCTGTCGGTCTGCTGCCGCGTTGCCGTCGAGAGGCATTTCCGTGAAAACATGGGTATTCACCGCCCGGAAGTGGAATTCATACGGGAATAGGGTGCGGTGGAGCGGCCCGATGCTGGCAGGCATAGCGTGGGCGTCAGAACCGCCAACAGCCACGACGCGCTTCCCGGAGTTGAGCAGCTCGTCCCATTTTTCGAGCGCCTCGGGGAATGGGCCGTGGGCGATGGATGCTGGATTGTAGGCGTAATAGATGGCCTGGATTTTATTTTTGAGCAGAGATTTGAACTCCGACATCGCGTTCCACAGTTCGATACCGGTGTAGCCGTGGATGTCCCAATCCACCCAGGATAGATCAGGCTGGTCGAAGGCCGGCGATTCGGGGTCTACCGGGTGGGCAATGAAGGCCAATCCGCTGGCCTGATTTACTTTATCGAGCAGATGCTGCGGTTCTTTGGCGAAGCGAGCCATTTCTTGATCCGCTCCGAAGATTAAAAGATGATTCTTCTGCGGAGAGCGGGTCTGATCGTGAACCTCCTCCCCGACCAGCAAAAGGACGCTCTTCTCCCCATCTTCGTAATAGCCCTCAGGTCCATCGACCCATACATTGTGGTCGGTAACAATCACAACGTCGATTTCAGCTTTCATGGCAGCCTGGGCTATCTCTTTATGAGTCCCATGGCCGTCGGAGTAAGGAGTGTGCATGTGGAGGTTGACGATAGACTCGTGCATGAGTAATTCCTGTTGGTTGGGTTGGGGGCGAGTCAGCGGGTCAGCGGTTGACAGTTAGCGGTCAGCGATCAGCGGTCAGGTTGGTTCGTAGTGACGCACGGGAGTGCGTCATCCAACATCATCTAATGAAAGACGATAGATCAGCAGGACTACCGGACTACCGGACTACCAGACTACCGGACTACGCGGCTATTTGACCATTCGACTATCGAACGGTATAATCCAGCCCTGCTGGAAGGGCGCATGAGGCCCCTCATTATTTTGATTGGAGGTTTTTTGTGGAACTATATTTAAACATCGCCATGATTATAACGTCAATTGCTCTAATTGCGAGTGTAATCTTGCAAAGCAAGGGCGCGGGTTTAGGTGGTCTGACGGGCGCTGACACAGGGAGCTTTTTTACTGCTCGCCGCGGCATCGAAAAAGTCCTCTTCCAGGTCACCATTGGCTTGAGCTTGTTGTTCTTTAGCCTCGCCATCGCGACAGTTCTCATCACCGGATAATCAGACTCGTTAGGGCGCCGGCGCAATGAGATTTAGACAGCTAAGAGTATCATCTCAAATAGAAGAAGGGGTGGTTGGGTTCCAAATGACCTGCGGCTCATTTGGAGCCCAATCACCCCCCTCTCTTTGTGAGATGATACCCATGAAATGTCTTCTGATCAGGGCCAGAGTGCGCCCTTTTTTATTGTCGAACGATACCCATGAAGCGATTGCGCTGGCAGATATTGATCGTGTTTCTGGCTTTGGCGGCCATTGGCGTGCTGCTAATTGGCCAGCAGCCGGTCGCGGTTCAACACTTCGAGCCTGAACCCGTCACCGGGGGAGTCTACACTGAGGGATTAATAGGCTCTTTCTCGCGGCTCAATCCCATCTTGGATTACTACAATCCCGCCGACCGCGACATAGACCGCCTGCTTTATAGCAGCCTGGTGCGCTTCGATGACCGCGGCCTGCCCCAGCCCGATTTGGCCGAATCCTGGGGCATCTCCCGCGATGGCACAGTTTACAATTTTTCCATGCGCGCCGATGCCGTCTGGCACGACAGTCAGCCGGTGACCAGCGCCGACATCCTCTTCACCATCGATCTGCTGCGCAGCCCGGAACTACCGATCCCCGAAGATTTACAATCCCTGTGGGCAGAAGTGGAAGTTGAAGCCTTGGATGCCCACACCCTTCAATTCCGACTTCCGGAACCTTTCTCCCCCTTCCTGGATTACCTGACCTTTGGGATTCTCCCGGCCCATGTACTGGGAGAGCTGACTCCCGAAGGCTTGATCGATGACCCCTTTAACTTATCCCCCATTGGGAGCGGGCCGTACCGTTTCGATCACTTGATCGTCGCAGATGGGAATATCGCAGGGGTGGCATTGACCGCCTTTGACGAGTACTTCGAGGGGCGGCCATTCATCGACCAGTTCATCTTCCGCTATTATCCCAGTGACGCCGCAGCCCTGGCGGCCTATCGGGACGAGGAAATCCAGGGGGTCGGGCAAATCACCCCGCAATCCATCCCGGAGGCTCTCGCTGAACCCAACCTGAATCTATACACCGCGCGGCTCCCCGAACTCACCATTATCTTCCTGAATCTGGATAATCCAAAAACACCCTTCTTCCAAGATGCAGTCATCCGCCGCGCCCTGTTGATGGGACTCAACCGTCAATGGATCGTAGATCGAATGTTGGATGGGCAGGCTGTTATTGCCGACGGTCCCATTTTTCCCAATACGTGGGCTTACTACGAAGGCATTAGCCGGGTGGAATTCGACCCTGATCAAGCGGTCAACATGCTCAGAGAAGCCGGGTACACCATTCCAGCTGAGGGGGGTAGTGTGCGCGCCAACGAAGACGGTTTCCTGTCGTTCACCCTCGTTTATCCCGAAGGGGAACAGTACACCGCGCTGGCGGAGGCCATCCAACAAGGTTGGGCCGACCTCGGCGTGAGGGTAGCTTTGAGAGCCATGCCTTACGAAGAGTTGGTGGCAGATCATCTGGATACCCGTTTGTACGAGGCCGCCCTGGTTGATCTCAACCTGACCCATTCCCCCGACCCCGACCCGTATCCGTTCTGGCACCAGACTCAATCCACCGGCGGACAGAACTACTCCCTGTGGAACGACCGTCAGGCCAGTGAGTATTTGGAGCAGGCGCGGATCATTGTCGATCCCGCCGAACGCACCCGCCTGTACCGCAACTTTCAGGTGCGCTTCACCAACGAACTGCCGGCCCTGCCGCTGTTTTACCCCATGTATACTTATGGAATAGATGCCGAAGTCCAGGGTGTGCGCATTGGCCCGCTTTTCGAACCCAGTGACCGTTTTGCCGCTGTTGCCGATTGGTTCCTGTTCTCCGAGCGAAGTGTAGGGCAGGATGAGGGCAACTCGGAAGTGCCCTGAGAACTGAACGATTTGGAAAATCGTTCTACGCATATTTGCAGAATCAAGATACCCAGCACTCGGTGCTGGGCATCTGTTATTTAGGGTGGAATGCGATGGCGGTCAGAGTGATTCAAACGGAAATTCGAAGCAATGATGGTTGCACGGTCAGGTGAGGATTTACCAATCGTGATCGGGGAGGCGACAGAGCTTCGATCTCCACATAGATGATGGGGGCATTGTCTCTTGTCCGTTGTGCCTTCGTTGCAGCCTCCAGATTGATGCGGTATAGTTCTGCATCATACTTGGGAAGCACGACAACTTCTGCGCCATCGGGCATCCGTTTCAGTATATCTGGGTGTTCCAGGAGATATTGCTCGAACTCGAAGGACAGCGTGATGTTTTTTTCTACAATTGTTTCGTGGTTATATGTCATCATTTCATCTCTCGTTCTATCACACTCACCGTATAGCAGTAAATGCACCTCACCTGAGATCCCAAACATCTCGTTTGGATGCGGATAGCGCAGATGTAGCATCCAATGTGCTTGGAGGCGTTGCTGGCTCATTATGAAGCAAGGCAGATGCCGCGAATGAGACGTCGTCGATAAACAGGTTACTATTAAACGAACTATCTGTCTCGACACGGAATTCGAGAGTTACGCTTTGGCCGGCATAAGCACTAAGATCAATGCTCCTTTGTGTCCAGGCGGGTGTAACTGTGTTTGTACACAAATCTGCTTGCCAAACGCCCGTGCCATTGATCTTTACATAACCATAGTCGTAGCCGCAGTATGTATCCTGTGAGCCTATTCGATACCAGAAACTTAGGAAATGGTTATTTGTAGGGATAGTTACCTGCTGATATATCCTGGAAGTCTCGTTATCATCGCCGCCCAGCCACGCCGCCCAGTTTCCACTTCTTGGAGTGACAATTAGATCGCCGCTTTGCAAAACAAGAGGCCAACCATGGCTGGAAGATTCATACCAATCAACACCGCGCCCAAGCTCGAAATTTCCATTAGGAACTGAAGAACTTGGTGGTGAAGGCGAGTAGTTTTTAAGAACGAGTGGCAGGTATATTTTATGGCTTCCAATCAGGCTAAAATACGCTGTGACCGATTTGTTCCCATCCATCGTGACATTGATAGGATTAGTGCTGCCTGAGGCATCACCACTCCACGATAAAAAGTTGTACCCTGAAGACGGGGCAGCCGTCAATTCCACAATCGTGCCCGGGTTATATTGAGTACCTCCGCAGTTTGGGGCCGGGTTCGCGGTTATGATGCCGCTTCCGCTGACATTTGTATTCAGGGTATAGCATCCACTGGCTGCCACATCGGCATAATAGACTGATTGCTCAATAGAACATTCCCCATAGCCCATTTTGAAATACCCGCCATCTGCAGGAGTAGGATAGCTGGTTCCCCAACTGTTTTTGATGATCCAATAACCCCCGGCATCATTGTATCCCACCATAACTACGGCGTGATTGGTCCTGCTGTCGTCTGTGCATCTGTAAATATCACCATCAAACTTACCGCCAAAGGCATCGCCATATCCATATGAAACTGCCAGGGGGCCATGATCTATCAAGGCTTGCTTAATCGATGTCTGATCGTTGGAAACACTCCCCGTAGAGGTGATCTTGGTCAACCGGCTGGCCCAATCACCGCACCTATTGGAGCAAGTCCGGTCGCTGCACACGCCAGTCGAATTATATGTACAGGCATTTGGTGTGCCGCATCCCGCATCACATCCGCAGCCTGAACTGAAATTGCCATCAACGTAGGTCATACATCCCTCATCGGGTACTCCAGAAACCCGGATGTATTCCAGAGCATCATCTTTCCATCCCCCACAGCATGTTTGCGCACATGTTGCTCCATAACACTGAGTGTGGCAATCGGATACCAGATATTGCTCTGATAGGTCTAAATCAAGCCCTGGATTTAGACTCGCAATATTGTGAGCCGCTTCTGTAACGCCCACCGCCGAGAACGACCAGCAGCTTCCACATCCGCCCTGGTCTTTGACCGGAGTTACCCAGTCGGAGCCATTGTAATTACGCCAATCGAAGGATGCAGGCGGAACAGCATCTGGCGGGGCGGTGTATGCGTTGACCTCAGGCCGCATCTCGGCTTTGCTGAGTGGATTGTGTTCCTGGAGGGTGTCACTCTCCGGGGCCTGATATAGTTCTATCATATCCGTGGCTGCATCCAAATGATTGCCTTCGGCGTCGGCGCAAACCGCATATTCTATCGAGTATGGATTCTTCCCATCGCTGAGGGTCACTGTTTGCAAACCTTGTTGCGCGCAGACGGAGTAATCCTGGCCACATTTGCCGGTCAGGAATCCCCAGGCATCACAAGTAACCTCATCGGGCAATTCACAAATGCCGTGTTGGCTGCCATCGGCGCTTGTGACTATTTCATAGTTATAACCCAACTGTCCACAATAAGCAGCGGCCGGATTGTTCATCGAGCCATAATCATCAAGACTGCCTGCTTCTGAGATGGGGATTTCCTGACCACAGCTAGATGAAAAAACAGTGGCTTGCGCATCGGTGAGCGATCCGCGCTTGTACGCTTTTAGATGGGTATCATTCTGCTCAGGCAATATTGTGGGAATGCCGCGAAAATCAGCGCTCGAGAATGTCAAGACTAGCAGTAGCCCAAGTCCAATCATTGCTTTTGCGATGGTCTTAGCCTGAGTAACAACAGATTTTTTGTTCACTATCAGCTCCTTTTTTTGAGAGAATACTTACCGAATTGGCCAGCATACTGATTTGTTGTGTCCGCAATAATTTTACCAGTTTTTCAGAAATAAGTTGGCAAACATCCACCCCCGCCTCCTTACTTCTCCACCTCCACCCACAGCTGATCCCCATCGGTGTCGATCCGAATCCAGCCGTGCTGGTCGGTGCGCAGGAGGGAATAGCCGCCCAGGGCATCCAGGGTTTCGCGGGCGGGCAGGCCGTCGCGGTCGTCGGGAGCCACGGAGAGCAGCACCAGTTGTGGGCTTAGCTCAGCAATCCACTCTGGGGGATTTGTTGGGGCGTAGCCGTTGTCGGCCAGCAGCAGCACGGTGACCTGGCCTACATCCCGCCCCAACCGTAGTGATTCCAGGTCTTCATCGGACGCACCCAGGGGGAGTAAAGCGCGGAAGCTGTCCCATTCCAATAGCAGGATGAGGCCGCGTTTGCCGGACGTTAACACCCGTAGGGAGGCCCCATCCCCCAGGTCTAGCGACTGCCCGGCCTCGGCTAGTGTGACTGGGATTTGGAGGCTGGTCAGCGTTTCCCGCAGGTAGTCGGCAACCCGTGCGGGACTCTCCGGCCCGCCCCACAGGGCATTACTTGGCGGGAAGCGTTCGAGCACGCGCGGCAGAGCGGCGATATCCTCGCTGCGCGGGGAGGCCACAACCAGCCAATCCAACTGGCGGTGGAAGGGTGGCAGGCGGCGTCCGAGACCGTTGGAGAGCAGGCTGGTGGATGGCCCGCCGTCGATGAGAATGTAGCGCCCCGCGGGAGTTTGGATGAGCAGGGCGTCGCCGGTGCCCACATCCAGCAGAGTCAGGTGCAGCAGGTTGTCGGGGGCCGCAAAGTCAGCCCGCCAGGTCACCACAGCGGCAATCCCCAGGGCGGCAATCAACGGAACCGGTTTCAGGCCGGCTGTCAGCTTTCGGAAACGTGACCCTGCTAAAGTCCAGGTCAATAAAACCCCGTAGAACAGGATCACCCACAAGATGCCGAAAGCGCCCAGGATCAGAACCCCTCCGGTAAATTTCCCAAAAAATTCAACCGACCGAATGGTGAAGAGCACGAAGGGCCAGGCCAGCAGCGCGGCCAGTTTGCCGAGCGGGAACCAGATCAGGCCCAGGATGACGGCCAGACCGCCGAGGGTCATGATGGGCGGCTGGATGGGCAGGATGACGGGGTTGGCGACGAAGGCCACCAGCGATATGCGTCCGAAGTGGTAGGCCATGATGGGCAGGGTGGTGATTTGGGCCGCGATGGTGAAGAGGAAGTATTCGCCCACTGGGCCGGCGAGATTTTTGGCGGCTTTTTCGGGCAGGCGGCGGGAGGCCAGACGGGTGAACCATTGCGCCATTGGGTCGGCGTAGAGCACCAGGCCCAGGGTGGCGGCGAAGGAGAGTTGGAAGCCAACATCCCAGGGGACGTGGGGGTTGGCGAGGGCCATGATTGCCGCGGTGAAGGCCAGGGCGTTGAGACCGTGTTGGCGGCGGCCTACCTGCCGGGCAAAGAGGGCGAATCCGCCCATGATGGCAGCCCGCACCACGGCTGGGTCGGCCCCGACCAGCAGGGTGTAGATGGCGATGCCGATGACTGCGGCGACAGCTCCTTTTTGGGGGCCGAGGAAGCGTCCGAAGAAAGTGGCGAACAGCCCGGCCACGATGGTGATATTGAATCCGGAGATGGCGATCACGTGGCTGGTGCCGGTGTTTTTGAAATCTTGTACCACGGGTTCGGGGATGCCGGTCTCGACTCCCAGCAAAATACCGGCGAAGAGGGATGCTTCGGGGTCGGGCCACAGGCGGTAGGTCACGCTGAGGGCCTTTTCTTTGAGGGCGTAGATGGCGGTCATGAAGCGGCTGCCCTGGCCGGTTTCGAGCAAGGCCGCGCTGGCCTGCGGTATATAGCTGTACACTCCCTGCCGGGCTAGGTATTCGCGGTATGAGAAGTCAGCGGGGTCTGAGGGGTCGGGCGGGGTTTCGAGGTAGCCGGTGATGACAATCCGGTCGCCGTAGTGGAAATCTTCACCAGGGGGGATTTTCGCCAGCATCAGGCCGTGGACTTCGGCGTGGGTAACTTCGTCGATGGGGTGGATGCTCTCGGTCTCGACGCGCAGGTTGGTGTACGTGTCGCGCTCGTCTGGGAGGGCGGTGATGACACCGGTTACGGCCATCCGCTGTTCGGTGTTGTTGTAGGCAGCGATGAATGTGGGGTCGCTGAGATTGGGGAGGGAGGCTTGGAAGCGGAATCCCCCCATAAAAAGAACTGCGAACAAAATGCCAATAGGGAGGGAGGGGACGGGAGACGTGAGACGTGAAACGCGATCCCGTAGGAGCATCGGGATGATGTGCATGAGACGTGAGATGTGAGAGGCCTTTAGCAGGCGAGGGACAATGGTTACGAGCAGACTTGCGCCCGCCAGGATCAGCCAGGTGGCGGCGGGCAGGGTTAGGTTGGCGGCGAGGATGATGCCCGCCAGGAAGGCGAGGGAGAGCCAGAGGAGGGGCATTGTGGGGAAGAGGTTGGAGGTTAGAAGTTAGAGGTTAGGGAGCGTGAATTGCTCCAGGTTTTCGGGCCAGATGGTAAGAACAGATTGTTTAGCAGCACCCCAGAGTTGGCGATCAAAAGTCCCCAGCGTGATTGGTTCTCCCATGCCTTCTTGCCAGACCAGGGCAGCCGCCAGATGGACAGCATCATAGCCGCGCAAGCCATACTCCCAGGCCAGCTTGCCAGCACGTTGAACCACCGAAGTGTCGATTCCGACCAGGGTTAATCGAGGCCAGTCTTCTAGGAACATATCCCAGGCAAATTGAGCGGCAGATGCGCTTTGCCATCCCTGGCGCACAGCTTTGGAGAAAGCAGCAGCCATCTCAGCGTAAACGATGACAGCGCTTCCGACAACGCGAAACGAAGGCCATATTTCTTTCAAGGCTTGACTACCCTGCTCGCGAATAAATCGCTTGAGCAGAGCACTGGTATCAAGATAGATAATCGACATCACGGTTTTCGGATACCAAATCTGATATCTGTTTTTGGCCGCGATTGATAACAACAGGTTCTCTTGGAGAAAGCTTTCCACCAACTTGTAAAATGATCCCCCTGGCCTGTAATATTTGCATCCTTTCGTTCAGGGTCGGGGCTTCCGGCAAAATCCGCCCGATGAGTTTGCCGCGTTCAGTGATGATCACAATTTGCCCAGCCTTGACCCGCCGCAAATACTTGCTCAAATTGGTCTTCAATTCACGGATGCCGACGCTTGCTTCGGTCATTGGGTACTCTCCAGTATTCAATCTACTAATGTAGCTACATTATATAGGGGAATAGCCACTACGACAAGCACGATCCCAGTTTACCCCCACATTTTCCCCTCCCTCCGGCAATTCCAAGAGAGCCGCGGTTTTTTGAAATGAAAACTGAGGAGATTTTTGAGTCGTCGAAGGATGATTGAACTTAGTGAAACGTGATGGGTGATACGTAAAATCACTCGTCACGGATCACGAGTTCCGGGACTAATATCGGAACTTCCCCCTGATATTCGCTCATGAGTTTTTTGAATTCTTCGACGGGCAATTTCTATATACGATTCTTCTATTTCGTAGCCTACGAAGTGACGCCCGGTTTCCAACGTCGCGAGAGCAGTTGTGCCGCTGCCCACGAAGGGGTCAAGCATCACGTCTCCAGCAAATGTGTAGAGTTGAATCAACCGGCGGGGTAATTCCACTGGAAATGGGGCCGGATGACGGGTGGCAGATGGTTAGGTGTTTTTGGGCCGGCTAGAAAAATGTCAAGTGGATCAAACAATACCTGATCAATTGGCCCCCAACCATTTGCGGGAAAATCGCCGGACTGCTTTTGCAATCTGGAATGCTTCGCGAGCATCATCTTCCGTTGGATCATCCCCTGGGTAACGGACACGGACAGCATAATCGTACAATGTGTTGAGTTGTTTGACATCAATACCGATCCATACACCCGCTTGCATGCATTGTTGGTTTAACAATACCAAGTCATGCACTTTCGCAAAGGGTATCTTTTTCGATACAAGGATTGCTTTTAGATATTTTTCAGCACATTGTTGAGCGTGAAAGCAGGCACTATAAGTCAAAGGCCTTTTCCGACGTAAGGCTGATTGCGTCATCAAGTAATCTTCCTCAGCGCGCTCAATCCAGGCTAGCGGGTTGCTAATGTCGCTCATATAGCACTGCTCCGTGAGTAAGAATATCGCTAATGAAGAAATCCCCCTTTTCAAGAGCGTGTTCAATCTCTGTAGGAGTCCTGACTAAAATGTCTACAGGGAATGGGCGTGGAATCAGAAGGCGTGAAACAGCCCAAGAACGATCTTTACTCAAGGCATCCGTTTCCATCACAATCAGCAGATCAATATCGCTATGTGGAGTCGGGTTGCCATAAGCAAAAGAACCAAAGAGTATAACTTTCTCAGGTTGAAGTTCCTGGACAATACGCTCGACAATCTGCGGAAGGGTTTCCCCAACCGGAGTTGTGAGACCGATAGGAATAATACTTGAGCCGGTCAATTGGAGTGAAGGGAAGCTGACTTGAGACATTATCACCTTTCGTTGGCATTATACCATTCAGCGAGTCGGCGGTCGGCGGTCGGAGGTCGGAGGTCGATGGTCGATGGTCGACGGTCAGTGGTCAGCAGATCGACATCGCTGACTTGAGACATTATCACCTTTCTTTGGCATTATACCATTCAGCGATCATTGCTTTTTTGATATGTTCAGCACATATCATCTTGATACCCACAGGGCACTATTATAATTGGGGAAAAAAAGGGGAGTGTTGCAGTGCGGCACATCACGGCACACGCGTCCACTCTGGCACTGCGCGCGGGGCAGGCTCTTTGCCGTAGAAAATATCATCCATACACAGCGCAACCCGGCGGAAGAAACCCGATTTGGCAATCCCCCAGCGGATCAGGTTGTGGCTGAAGGTGTCCGGGTGCGAGAACGGACATACAGCCATGCAGCGTCCACAGTCGGTGCCGATCACGCTCCAATAGCGGAAGCATGTATCAGGGTTGAGTTTCCAACGCAGCGCGCCGTCGATCTCTTCTTGCTCCCCCACAGGGATAGAGCGGCTGGGGCAGACATCAGCGCATTTCCCGCAGATATTGCAGAAATCTATCACCGCAGATACCGGTTCCCGCAGGTCGGGAATCAACGTCACATCAGTGGTCACTACCCCTAAACGGACGCGCGGCCCCTGCCGGGGAGTCATCAAAATCGACATGCGGCCGATCTCCCCCAAACCGGCATCGCGTGCCACCAGAGGGGCAATCACCTGATAATTGCCGTCAATGTGGGCACGGGCGGAATATCCCAACCCACGGATCGCATTGGCAAGCTGCACCGCCACCCGTGCGGCCTCGACGTATTGCTTCCCAGATTCCATCGACAACGGGGGATAAGGGCTGGCACCCACCATGCGGAAATCCATTTCCACCGTGAAAGCGATAGCGTAGCGGTGCTCGATGGGAATAAGCGCACCGTAGACGCCCGTGCCGCGCCCGGTGTGAGAATAGAGGTGATACGGCTTCAACTCCGTGACGCCGGCATCCATAGCCCCATAGTAGCGCGCCAGGTCTTTGAGATAGGCTGCCATTTTTTCAGGTGGGAGGGCATGTTGCATATCGGAGACAGGCCCATCGACCGCGCCCCGCAAGGCTTTTGTCAGGCCAAAACTCCCATTCACAGACGCAAAGTGAAAAACGTTCGCCAATTTCGCTTCTGGCGAGAGCAGCCCCGGCTTTGAGCGCGTGTTAGTGTCTCCAGCCTTGTGTTCAGGGTGCCTGGCGTAATAGTCTTCGTATTCCAAAGTGCCAGACTCCAAACCTGCCCGCACGAACATGATCTCGCGCTCATCGAACCGTTTTTCGGGGATATCGTTGCCGATACCAACCCGGCCGATGGGAAGAAAAAACAAGACGATGAACGCAGCCCCGAGGATGATTGCCACCCCAAGAGCAATCATCTGCGCGGAATTTGGGAGGGCTGCCACACCCCAAAATATCGCCGCCCCCAGGATTGAGACGCCGAACGCTACCCGGGTGGCACGCCGTTCCCCCTCAGCGCGAGAGATCAGCCCAAAGGCTCCAAACCCAAGTAAAACCAAGAAGCCAAACACGCTAAAAATAAGCGTGGGTATTTGATCCATAACGCCATCCTTTGTTGAAATGGATACAAAAAAACACCCCGAAAATCGGAGTGCTTCGAAAGTGTAGGCGCGGAGGGACTCGAACCCACGACCTTATCATCCCCTTGCCGGGGGACACGGATATGACCCTTGGGGAGTGGGCGCGGAGGAACTCGAACCCACGACCTTATCATCCCCTTGCCGGGGGACACGGATATGACCCTTGGGGAGTGGGCGCGGAGGGACTCGAACCCACGACCTTATCATCCCCTTGCCGGGGGACACGGATATGACCCTTGGGGAGTGGGCGCGGAGGGACTCGAACCCACGACCTTATCATCCCCTTGC
>JBDRGC010000443.1:0-4215 GCA_043818215.1 Chloroflexota bacterium
GGCTACACAATCAAAACATCTGAATTTGAGTATATAGGAGAAAAGCACACATGGATTGGATAACGTTTTTGAAAGTTATGATCGAGGACGAAAAAGCCGCCATCGGCAAATATCAATTGGCGGTTGAGGCAGCCGATTCGAAACATCTCCGTGCCATTCTCGAGCAGTTGCGAGATGAAGAGGAGATTCACATTGATCTCTTAGAGAATGAGATTAGCAGGCTGGAAGCAGTTTCATAAGGCTCTGTTTTTAGACACTCAAATGAGATACGCACACAAGCACATAAGTATTATGTGGACGTTGGCGGCTGTTCTATATGTGGCAGCCGGGTTGTTGGGAGCTTGTAGCAACCCTGTGCAGTTCCAGGCGACAGAACTGCCCCCAACACAGCAACTTGCGGCAACGTCCACAGAACTTCCTCCCGCGGCAACACCCGCGGAGCCTGCTCAAGATGATCAAACCAGCACACCAGCTTTGACCATAGGCGAGACTCTCTTGCAAGCACGCTGCACCGTTTGCCACAGTCTTGGTCGAGTTGAACAGGCTCAGAAGACCTCGGCGGAGTGGGAGAGGACTGTCGCCCGCATGGTTGGCAAGGGAGCGGAGTTAGACGAGAATGAACAAGTTATTCTAATCGAGTATTTGGCCGAGAATTACGGGCCGTAAAAGGAGAAAAGAATGGGTACAAAAGCACGCTCAATCATCGGTATGGATGTAGACAATCTCATCGAATTGCTCAATAAGGCTCTCGCAGACGAGTGGCTGGCATACTATCAGTACTGGGTAGGCGCCAAGGTAGCTAAAGGCCCGATGAGAGGAACCGTGTCCGCTGAACTTTTGGAACACGCCACGGAGGAACTCGGACACGCGGAGTTGCTCTCGAACAGGATTCTTCAGCTTGGCGGAACGCTGCTCCTCACACCCAAGGATTGGTACAAGATGACCAACTGCGGGTATGAGTCCCCCGAAGATCCTTATGTGAAAGTCTTGTTGGCTCAGAACATCAAAGGTGAACAATGCGCCATAGAAGTCTACCAACATTTGGTCGATCTCACAAAGGATACAGACCCTGTGACGTATGCGATTGTCCTCTCGATTCTCGCAGACGAGATCACACACGAGGAAGACCTTCAAGCTATTGTTGAAGACATACAGTTAATGGAAGAAAGGAGATGAACAAAATGAAATTATCAGAAACCATCCAATCCGCGGATTGGAAAAAAGAAAAACATGCCCCGGTCATCGAATGCCCGGACGAAGTGAAAGCCGGTGAGGTATTCGAGGTTCAGGTGAGCGTGGGAAAGGATATCCCCCACCCCAACACCATCGAGCATCACATCAGTTGGATCACGCTCTACTTCCAACCGGAAGGAAGCAAATTCCCCTACCAGGTGGGACACTTCGAGTTCAGCGGACACGGCGCGGGCAGCGTGTTTACGAGTCCCTCGGCTAGTGTAGCGTTGAAAGTGGACCAGCCCGGCACGCTGCAAGCCATGTCCTTCTGCAACCTCCACGGTCTGTGGGAGAGCAGCAAAGATATCAACGCCGGTTGAGATATTGCCGTAAAAGCGGTAGATTGGGAGATTGGTAGGTTGGTAGGTTGGTAGGTTGGTTACCGATTCCCGATTTCCCAATTTACCAATCCCCAAATTACCAATTTACCAATCCCCAATTTAACAATCCCCAATTTACCACCAAATAAGGGAGGATGATTGAGATATGGAATTTCAATGGTTTGAGAATCTGCATCCGATACTCCAGGCATTATTAGCTACTAGCTTTACCTGGTTCGTGACCGCGTTAGGAGCCGGCCTGGTTTTCTTCTTTAAAAGCATCAACAGAAAAGTGCTGGACGGGATGCTGGGATTCGCCGCGGGCGTGATGATCGCTGCCAGCTTTTGGTCGCTTCTGGCACCGGCGATAGAGATGGCCGAGGAATTCAGCATACCTTCCTGGATTCCCGCTACGACGGGCTTCTTGTTGGGAGGTGCGTTCCTCTGGCTGGTAGATAAAGTCTTACCGCACCTTCATATTGGATTCCCAATGGAGGATGCGGAGGGCGTGAAAACGAGCTGGCATCGAAGCATTCTCCTGGTGCTGGCGATCACTCTGCATAACATACCCGAAGGGTTGGCCGTAGGCGTTGCTTTTGGGGCGGTAGCTGCCAATCTGCCATCGGCGACGTTGGCCGGTGCGGTTGCATTGGCAATCGGCATCGGCATCCAGAATTTTCCCGAGGGAGCCGCCGTTTCGGTACCCCTCCGCTTGGAGGGCATGTCCCGGCTCAAAAGTTTTTGGTATGGACAGTTGTCCGGCGTGGTCGAGCCTATTGCCGGCGTTTTGGGCGCGGCGGTCGTCATCCTGATGCGTCCCATTCTGCCCTACGCTCTGGCCTTTGCCGCCGGAGCGATGATATTCGTGGTGGTCGAGGAACTGATCCCCGAATCGCAGTTGGCAAAGAACACGGATATAGCCACTGTGGGTGCCATGCTGGGTTTTGCAGTCATGATGACGTTAGACGTCGCCCTGGGTTAAAGGATGGGGGCGTCTGTCAAAGGTGCGACGCACTTATTTGCAAGTGCGTCGCACCTTACTATCACCGGTCAGATGCGCGCCGTCGACGCCGCTATGATCGAGACTTATCACATCGACCTGATTCAGATGATGGAAAACGCTGGGCGGAATCTGGCACACCTGGCGCGTACCCGTTACCTGGCCGGAGACCCGCGCCAGCGGGAGGTGTTGATCCTGGCGGGGGGGGGGAATGGCGGCGGTGGGCTGGTTTGTGCCCGCCGGCTGCACACCACGGCCGCCGGGCAATTAGAACGTGTGAAACAAAGGTAGATGAATTTGATCAAGAATAACACTGTGATGATTAGTGGAGGCCTCGTCCTCCTTACTCTGGTTGGTATAGCATTGGCGTGGACTTTCAAGCCTGCGCCGAGGAGCAGTACGATGGACTTAGAATATGAAGTGACAGATCGTGATATATCCACTCCCCTCTCTGAACGAGAGCTTAAGCCCTGGATGGACTTTCAAAAACCATCCCCAAGTGAATTGAGTACCCAGCTCACACCCTTGCAGTACAGTGTCTCCCAAGAGAATGGGACGGAGCGCGCCTTCCAGAACGAGTACTGGGACGACCACCGGGAAGGCATCTATGTTGATGTGGCCTCTGGAGAACCTCTCTTTAGCTCGCTGGACAAATTCGACTCTGGCACTGGCTGGCCCAGCTTCACCAGGCCGCTGGAGCCGGGCAACATATTGGAGCTAGATGACAACTCTCTGTTAGCGAGCAGAGTCGAGGTGCGGAGCAAACATGCAGACTCTCATCTGGGGCATGTCTTCAGCGACGGGCCACAGCCCACCGGCTTGCGTTATTGCATCAACTCAGCTGCCCTGCGATTCGTCCCCAAAGAGAGGCTGGAAGAAGATGGGTACGGTGAGTATCTGGAGTCTTTCTATGGAGATTGAACAATGGCAAATCTGACCAATCGCTCAGTTGTAATAATAATGGTATGCCTGGTAGGAATTGGAGCAGCGATTCTTCTCGGCCCGCCCTTTTTTGGTTTATCGAATCAAAAGGAAACAACGAATATGATTAAGAACAACGTACTATCTCAGGATGCTATACCGCCCATAGATGCCATCACTCCCGCCAACACGGAGACGGCGACTTTCGCCTTGGGTTGATTCTGGGGATCAGACTCCCGGTTCGGGAGCATACCTGGTGTGGCGCGGACGCGCGTCAGCTACACCGGCGGCACGACTGAGAACCCTACCTACTACCATTTGGGCGATCACACCGAGACGATCCAGATCGAGTACGACCCGACCCAGATTTCGTATCAGAAACTACTGGACATCTTTTGGGGCGGTCACAATCCTACGCGACCGGCTATCTCGCAACAATACGCCTCCATCATCTTTTACCACAACGAGGAGCAGCGCAGGTTGGCCCAAGAGTCGCAGGAAGACCAGGCCGCCCAGTGCAACTGCCAAATCTATACTGAGATCGTCCCGTCCACCGAGTTCTACCTGGCCGAGGACTATCACCAGAAATACCGGCTGCAACAATCGTCCGAGTTTATGACTGAGTTCAGAGCGATGTATCCCGACAGCGACGATTTCGTCAACTCGACGGCTGCGGCGCGCGTGAACGGCTACCTCGGTGGCTACGGCACTCTCGCCGACCTGCAGGCCGAGATTGACAAC
>JBDRGC010000444.1:0-2134 GCA_043818215.1 Chloroflexota bacterium
CGCAGAATATCCCCAGTTCTTTTGGGATAAGCTACCGCTCGGAGGGCCGAAAGAGTCAATCTTACGATTTGATCATATCCAGCCCGTAGGTTTACATCATGATTCCTATGAGCGCTCCGGGCATACACTGAGTGATGATGCCGTAGACCTCATTATTGACGACTGGCTTATATGGCTGTTTCGCGGTGAGCTTCCCCCGGAAAGTATCATTTTGGACTACCAAGAAGAGATACGCTCCATTTTCCCTCGTTAATACGAGTCAATCCCTACACAATCTCCACCCAGGCCAGCAATTCAGTCGAATAACCTTTTTCCGGGCTGGCAATGCCGCGATGACGAAGTTCCCTTTGGAGGGTGGGTTCTACATAATCATGCAGCAGATGAAAACGCTTCTCCGGTTCGAGTGATGGGTGGCCTGGTGATGCGCTGAAGCAGGCCTGGTATTGTTTTTCAAGAGATGGGACACGCTTACCGTCGCTGTCGATAGCAATTGGAATAACCTGACTGCCTGCGTCTGAACCGCGACCGAATGACTGGACCAGCCAGACTGTAAGTACCGCCGGGCAATCGAGATTCATTCTGCCGGTCGCGCCAAGGATATCCGGGGAAGCCGTCTTCCATCGTTTTATCAATGTATTCATCATCGGGTGGTCAATGCCCATCAAAATCAGGCTGTCATCTTGTTGTGCAAGTTCACGGTCGAGCGTGCAGGTGACAGGGGCGCCGGCGCTGTTCATACTTATGGCAAATCGCTTTTCATCAATCCGGGTCAGGCTCCCCCCCTCCCCAGGCAGCGCCTGCCTTAAAAACTCCAGGATGCGAAACTTGCTTTCGTCAATATCGGCCAGCGGCCTGTAATCATCGAGGCTGAAGCGGTCCAGATCCTGGAACAGCTCGAAGACCACCTTGCGGGCCTCGCTGGCATTGGACATGGCTGCTTCCAGTTCCTGCCGGGTTCGTTTCAGTTCAGGGTCTGACAGGGCCTGTCGATACAACTGATCGTAACTCAGGCGGTCATTCAATTGTCCCAGGATCTGCCCGCGAAGGTCCTCGGTAACATTACCGTGTTCATCAACTTTGCCGAGGGTGCGTGCGATCTCGTTCAGTTTGTCCGTAAGAAGCATAAAATCTCTTTCCCCATAATTTTCGAAGAAAATACAATGTTTTTCAAAAAAAGTCTTTCAGTTGTGACCGAATATGTCAAAATCGTGTGTTATGATCAAGCTGTTCACACAACTGGCCGTGAGCAAATGGGGGTCAGACGGGCGCCAATTGCAAAGTCGTTTTTTGCTTCGATCTCTGTTGTTTCGTACCATGAATTTATTCTGAAGTTATGCCCCATGGCCCAGTTGGAGTTGGTGACTACCTCAAATTGTAGGATATTTCCGCCACACTCTCCGTAAGTCGGGAAAGAGATCATAAGTGCGATTTTTTTTGACTTTTGGGGTGGTTTACTGTAAATGATGTAGCTCTATAGGTGCTAATACCAGAGCAAGGCTGGGCCAATTTTGTTGTTTGGACTACAGGGAAAACACGAGAAGAGGCTCTAAAATGGCATATATGGTTTATGGCAACCCAACAACCCCGTTGCTCCTACCAGTAGGAGATCGGGGTTTTTTATTTACTGAGGCACAAGAAAGATGTTTTTGGAGGTCGGATTGAAGATCTATCCCATGGGACACAGCAGAATAAACATAACATCGACTTTCCACTCGGCCGCCTTTATTGCGCTTGCAGCTTTAACTTTAGTTGCAGATTGTTATGCTGAATGCTGTACGGGAGAAATTAGGCCCAAAAGCGGCGCAACCTCCCATGATACCTATGTATGGGATGGGAAGGAGCTAAAGGCTAAAAGCGGTGCTACCTCAGAAACAACATGGTTGTTCGATGGCAAGGAACTCAGAAAGAAGGTCGCCGCCACCGCATCCAACACCTATCTGTGGACCAGTACCCGATTTAAACCGAAATCAGGGGCGACAGCAGCAAACACATGGATATGGTCGCGAAACGAACTGAAACCTCAAGCTGGTGCGAAATCTGCGAATACCTGGGTATTCGAACGCTGTGAATGGGCATTGAAGCAGAGAGGAAACTCTCAAAACTCGTGGGCGATAACTGGCTTTGTGCCTGTCCC
>JBDRGC010000445.1:0-3536 GCA_043818215.1 Chloroflexota bacterium
TGTTCGCCCAGATCGTCACTGTGTTGCTCGGACACGCCAGGCGCGACCTGCCCCGGGCGGCCCCTGACGTACAGCACCCCGGACGCATTCTCGGCGTCCGTCAGCTTGTGGCCGATCCCGATAGTCGGGTATCCAGAGGAGTCGGCATCGACGTGCTGCCGTCTCCCCTCTTCCCTCTCCAGCCGGCTTTTCCCCTCCTGGGATAGGCGGATCGTTTGTGGCATGGGTTCAGGCTCCGGTGTGCGATCGCCTAGGGGAGTGGGACATTCGGCCCATTCTGGCAGAGGGTTATGCGTATCCGGATCAGGAATCGTCGGCTTCCGATGCCAGGTGAACACCGATAGCAGGACATGGATAATTCTGCCGAGCGTCACAGCAGCGCCGCCAGGTAGGTCAGGTGCGTGATGGCGCGATCCTTGCGGACCCGTACGCGGTAGGGGTCTCCCTCAACCGCAATGCCGCCGTAGGAGTCGATGATCTGCCGCGCCACGCCAGCCCAGAAGTACGGCTTTCCCACGTCCTGCGGAAAGGCCAGCACGACGTAGGATGCATCAAGCGAATCCAGTTCCGCTGCGATCTCCGCCGCCGCCAGCACCGGCGTTCCGTCGATGTGGTCCTGTACTTCCTGCCGCGCCGTCTCTCGCGCCACGAGGTTGTCCACCGCGTCCAGATCCGCCAGAAACGCCAGAGCGTCCGTTCGGGTTGCTTCGATTGTTCCGTCTGTGAAAAGCATGATTCCTCCTAATAAGCTTCATTGTTCGCTACGGTAGATCCAACACTATTGTCCACCACGCCACCCTCAACGATGTTCCCTGTCACAACCGAGTTGTCGGCCCCGGCAGTAAGTTGGATTTCATCACCGCCGCAAGCCCGGACATGATTGTTATTTATCTGAGCGTTATCGGAACCGGATCCCGTTCCAATTCCGGTCGCATCAGCGTCAGCGATCAGACAGCCGCGCACCTTCCCCCTTGCAGCAGTGAAAAACAGCCCAACGTTATCACTGTTCGGCACGTACAGATTCAAGAGTGCTACATCAACGCCTGAAGCCGTGACACCATTAAAAGAGTTCCCGCCTCCTGAAAGCGTAGTCACCGCCAAATTTTGCAAGGTGACACGAGCGCCTGAAATTGTCACCGCAGTACTGACGGTGGTCCCATCGATTAGCGCCTCTGTGCTTTCGCCCAATATAAACAGGTCATCAACGGCGGTCGTAAAAGGGGCATAGGTGCCTTTGCGGATAAAGATCGACTTATGCCCCGCATCAATTGCATCTTGCGGCTGCCAGAACCTGCCGGTCTTGGGATTGAACGTCCCATTGATGTCTACAATCGCCCCGAACGGCGCATGGTAGAGAATCGTCTGTTGCGTTGCCCAGTCCATTGCCTATCTCCTATCCTGCAAGCGCACGTCTGGCGCGACGATCTCCACCCTCGTGCTCGTCCCCATGAACAGATACGGCGTGTCCGCGCCCTGTCGGCTGTAAAGGCTCGCATCGTTCAAGGTTCCTGCCGGGGCAGCATCCGTCGCAATGATCACCCCGCGCTCGTCCATGATATGCGCGACATCCCCCGCCGTGACGATGAACAGGCCGCTGTTTTCGTCCACTCGAATACTGTCCACATCCGTTGCGGTGAGCAGAGTAGCCGCTCCATTTTGAGCCGCGATACCTCGGCTATACATGTACTTGATTTCGCGCTCGGTGAGAGCTTCAATTGTAAAAACTAACTGGTCAATCTGCCCTTCAAAAAAACTACCTGGTGTGAAGTTGCACCCTATAAAAAGATCATCTATAGTCATGGCCGCGTGAGTCACCGCAACGCTTCCAATCAAGACTCCGTCAATATAGGCGTACTCCGTACTTCCGCTTCGCAAATAAACACAATGATGCCAGGTCGCGTCATACATATCCGCTGTTGGATCAATTACATCTGACCCCGCAGAAGAGGCTCGAAAATAAAGCGATCCATCAGCCTCGAATCGTACGTCAATCGCTTCGGCTACCGAATCTGTAATTTGAACCATATATTCTTGACCACCAGGATTGACCGCAGAGGCACTTTTAAACCAAAACGCTATTGACCAATCGTTCCCTCCGATACTTAACCCTGCGTCCGCTGCCCTGCTAAGATACTGATTCACCCCGTCGAATGTCGCCGCGTTATCAAATACCCCACTAGTGAAAGTCACCACATTGTTATTGGTCAGCGTTTTCGCATTTACGCTCACATCGTTGACATCTTCCAGCGGCCACGCCCCGACCACCGCGCCCTTCATGTAGGGGGAGTTGTAGGTGCTGGTGATGAGGATAAGACCGCCATTTTCGATATCTCCAGCTTTATAGTGACCGATTCCCAATCCCTCATCTGAACCAAAAAAGGCAAGCATTGACCCCCTGCCTGCCGCTGAAATCCCAGGCATAAAGTCAACGCCACTGAATACTGCTGAATTAGTCCACGGAATATCCCGACTTCCCACTGGACTATCATTCCCCCAAGAACCATTTGCAGGGTTAAGACCATCAGCATTGATCTTAAACAGGCAGTCTATTTCATAAGCATGATCCCTTGTAGCATCCGAACTGGCCCAAACAAACTCCCCCGAATCAGAAGCCCGCATACAACTTTGCAGAACGGTTCCGTATCCAGCCGCAAGATCATAGATCGCATCATTTACCGGATTGTAAATCGAAAGAGAGTTTGTCACTGCCATACCAGCAACCCACCAATGTTTCGGCCTCCCGAACTCGTCCACTTCAGCCGGATCTCGACACGCGGCCACGGCGTTGACGGTTGCGTTGACGATCTGCTGCGCCGCTGCCGTACTCATCGCCAGATAGCCCGCGGTGCCGGTGAAATCAGCCAATTGCCCCTGATACCGAAAGCTCCCCGCCGTGTCATGCTTGGTGGCCCCGTCCCGCAGCAGGTCGATGATGGTGATGTCCGCGCCGCCTGTGCCTGAGACGTAGAATACGAAATCCTTAAAAGCCAGGTCCGTGAGGACCGGACTGGCGTCCTCGATGATCCCATCTACCGCTCCGACAATGCTCAGGTATTCGGTGTCCGTCTCGATGTTCCACCACTTCAGCGTCGTTTGGTCCTCGGTGATCCATGCCACCCCGTGTACTGGAGGAGCGCCAAGAGACGCGTACCAGGAGGTACCACGAGCTTGCTGCATGGCCGCCCGCAAGTCCCATGCCATTTCAGGATCGTCCAGCATGACCGGAATCGGGCCGACATGCGCAGTCTCGGCTGTCAGGACGCCGGCGATGCTTGGGCTAAACAGCGTAGACGCCCCCAATAGGGACGCTTCCCCAGTGACCAGGCCGGTGTCCGCGTTGGTGTCCATGATGAGGTTCAAGGCCGTATAGACGTGATCCACGTTGACCCGGGAGACGTTCATGTAGTCTTCGGCGGTTGGATCTTCCTGAGACCAGCGCGTTCCAGGGCCGGTAAAGATGTATGGATTGACCATGCTATTCAGTCCCTTCGCTCGGCAGGAGGCTCAACAGCCATTCGCATTCCGCGATTTCGGCT
>JBDRGC010000446.1:0-10679 GCA_043818215.1 Chloroflexota bacterium
AATCAACCCACTAATCAACCAATTTACCAATTTACCAATTTACCAATTTACCAACTTACCAACTTACCAATTTACCAATTTACCAACTTACCAATTTACCAATTTACCAACTTACCAATTTACCAATTTACCAACTTACCAATTTACCAACTTACCAACTTACCAACTTACCAACTTACTAACCACCAATCTACCAACCCATGAATGCCATCGAAACCATCAATCTCAGCCGTAAATTCGGCAAGCTGACCGCCGTTGAGGACTTGAACCTGCAGATTCCAGCGGGGTCGCTGTTTGGGTTGATCGGCCCCAACGGAGCCGGTAAAACCACCACCCTGCGGATGCTGGCCGGGCTGCTGGAACCCTCCGGGGGCCAGATCATCATCAACGGGGAATCCACCGCTAAAGGATGGTCCTCAATCCGATCCCAAATTGGGTATATGCCGGATTTCTTCGGCGTCTACGAGGATATGCTGGTCTGGGAATATCTGGATTTCTTTGCCCGCTGCTACGACCTGCCCGCCGACCGCCGCCAGCATGTCACCGACGAGCTGCTCGAACTGGTCGATCTGGCCGACAAACGTGAAACCTATGTCCAGACACTCTCACGAGGCATGCGCCAACGCCTATGTCTGGCCCATGCCCTGGTACATGACCCCTCTATCCTTCTGCTCGACGAACCGGCTTCCGGCCTCGATCCGCGCGCCCGCGTCGAAATGCGCGAGCTGCTGCGGGAATTGAGCGCGATGGGCAAAACCATCATTCTCAGCTCCCACATCCTGGCCGAACTGGCTGAACTATGCGATACCATCGGGATCATCGAGCGCAGCCATCTGGTCGTCAGCGGCCCGTTGGACGAAATCCGGCAGCAGGCCCGCCAGGGTCATAATCTACGCATCAAATCCCTCTCACCTTTCGAAGAGATCGAGCAGGTGTTGAAAGATCAGCCCGGGGTGGGTAATATCTACCCGGCTAACGGCTTTCTGGAGGTCGAATTCCTGGGCGACGAGGAGGCCGCCGCGATCCTCCTGGAGAATCTCATCCACCGGGGGGTGCGGGTGGTCTCTTTCTCCGAGACGGCCTCCGATCTCGAGGATATTTTCCTGCGACTCACCAAAGGGGAGGTGGCTTAATGAAAAACGTGGCAACCAACCTCAAATCCAGGTTGCGCTTTCAGACCAACCCGATCATCGTCAAAGAACTGCGTTCCCGGATGCGCGGCCCGCGGGCCTTCATCATTCTAACCGTCGTGCTGGCCTTGATGGGCCTGATCAGCTACGCCCTCTACGAAATCACCCTGATCACAACTTCGTGGAGCTATTCACCGCTCAGCCCCCAGGTGGGGCAAACCCTGTTTATCTCCCTGGCCGTTCTGGAAATGCTGATGGTGCTGATCATCACCCCATCCATCACAGCCGGGGCCATCAGTAGCGAGCACGAAAAACTGACCTACGAAATGCTGCTCACCACCCCGCTGGCTCCCACTCGCATCCTGTGGGGCAAACTGGTCTCGGCCTTGAGCTATGTCTTCTTGCTGATCTTTGCGGCCATCCCACTTGCCAGCCTGGTGTTCATCTACGGCGGCGTCTCTCTGCGGGATATGCTCAAAGCCTTCATCGTGGTGGTCTGCACCGCGGTGATGGTTGGCACCATCGGAGTTTTTATGTCCACCTGGCTCAAACGCAGCGGGAGGGCGACTATATTCAGCTACCTGATCATCCTGGCCCTGGCCGTCGCGCCCACCTTCATCTACGGGATCGTCGCCATCATCCGCCAGGCCGAACCGCCGCGCTGGATCCTGGTTCCCAGCCCGATCAGCGCCCTGATGTCAGCTATCGTTGGCTCGACGACCTTAGGTCAATCCAGCATCGGCATGATCGGTGGGTTGTCCATGCTATTAAGCGGCAATATCAACGGCTTCAGCACCACCAGCATCCCTCGCCCGCTCTATCACTACTCCCTGCCGCTATTCGGTCTGATCACACTGTCGCTGTATATGCTCTCGACCCGGTTGGTGCGCCCGGCCCGGCGTTGGCGATTGAAACGTAAAGAGGTCATCAGCGCCTGCTTGATAATCCTTGCCCTGGCCGGTCTGGTTGGGCTGGCCTTTGGCGTTAGTACCGACCGCTATGAAAATATCAGCATTTTCGCGGCACCCACGCCTTTCCCGATGTTTGGCGACGAATCCTTTATGGTGGAACAATCCTTTATGATGGAACAAGCCGTGCCCATGATTGGTCAGGCGATCCCCGATGAAGAAGCCAGCACGGCCTACAGCAATCTCATCCGCGCGGTTTCTGATCAGGGGGTCATCCCTAAAGGCTCGGTGGTTTTCGTTTCTAGATTGATTTATCTCGACCCGTCCATTCCTGATGGACTTCAGGGAAACGCTCTCACCCTATCTGAAAATATCGAAAATAAGATAACCGAATCCCTGGCTGATCTGCCCTTCGAGATTGTTTGGTTGGATGGTTTCTCCGCCTTCCCCCCAGAAGGAGATACGGACTCCGTTGAGCAGGGGGTGCTGATCCTGTTGGGGAATCTCGACCCGTTGAAAACCGGCAATCTCCAGTCCTTTGCCAGCCTCTACTTCCCAGACCAAACCAGTCAAAACCTGACTTACGAGCTAGCCAGCGCTAGTGGCGTCTGGCAGGTCATCAACAGCAATATCCTCGAGTAGGAGATTACCATACTATAGATGTTAAGATAATGTTTTTGACTCTGCTTATCCGGATGTCATTCCCAAAGGGACAAGTGTGCGAAGCAGCCTCACCGCTGAAGCAATCTCGCACTTGGCAAGGATGAGATTGCTTCAGCGGTAGAGCTGCTTCGCAATGACACGTGGAGCTGATTGACTGACAAAACTCTCTTGCTTCCTAATTAGGAGCAGAAATTGGACACGGATTTACCCTTCGGGCACGATGTCACGGATTCAACGGATTTTCATGATTTTCCATCCGTGAAATCCGTTGAATCCGTGTCCTAAAAAGATTTTCAGCCAACCAGCACGTGGAGTCAATATCTTTTTCTGAAAGGCTATACCATGTCCAAACACCAGCCGAGTGAATTACTAACCCATCTCACCACCTTCCGCCGCCGTCTGCGCCTGCGGGATGGGTGGCTGTTGGGACAGCGGACGTTTTGGGTGGCGGTGGCGGGGGTAATTGGTATATTGGTACTTGGTAGATTAGTGCCAATTCACCAACTGGGGATTTGGGCGTGGGTGTGGCCCTTCACAATCTGGCTATGCGCGGTTGCCGGTTTTTCGATCTTACATCCAAAACCGTTGACCCAAATTGCCCAACGCGTCGATCTGGAATTGGGTTTAAAAGAACGCATCTCCACCGCCCTTGAGTTGGAATCGCAGGGAACAGCCCAATTTACTACTCCACAAGTTACCCAGTCACCCAATCTACCAATTTACCAACAAAACGACGCCCTCGCCACCGCCCGCACCATTGAGCCTCGCAAGGCCTTCCCGCTCACCTGGCTGCGCCGTCCCCTGGCATTGGCAGCTATTCTCCTGGCACTTACCATCGTGCTGACCTTTCTCCCCAACCCCATGGACGCGGTCATCGCAGAACGTGCCGCCATCGAACAGGCCGCCCAGGAGCAGGCCGAGAAAATCGAAGAAATCAAGAAAGAGATCGCAGAGAGCCAGGAACTTTCTCCCGAAATCCAGGCCGAGTTGCTGCGCCAGCTCGAGGAACTGGCCCAACAGCTACGCGAGAATCCTGGTGACCGCGAAAAAGCGCTGGCCGACCTCTCCAAACTCGAAGAGAACCTGCGCCGCCAACTTGACCCCAACGCCGACCAACGTCAGGCAACTCTGGAAGCTATCAACGCCCAGCTTCAAGCCCTGGCTCAGAGGGAAGACATCGACCAGAGCAGCCTGGACCTTACGGCTGAAGCCCTCGAAAAACTGGCCCAAGACCTAGCAAACATGGATGAAGCAGAGCGCGACGCCCTGGCGCAAGCCCTGGCAGAGATGGCGGTTCTGGCCGCCCAAAGCGGCGATTCTGCCCTGGCGCAGGCATTGGCATCCATGTCACAGGCCGCCCAATCCGGGAATGCGGCAGCAGCTTCCCAATCTTCCAGTGATGCAGCCGAAGCGCTCGCACAAGCCCAACAACAATTAACCGATCAAGACTCTCTCCAGCAAACCCTGGCTCAACTTCAAAACGCCAGCCAGACCATGGCCCAGGCCGGGCAGCCATCGGGTCAACAGGTCGCCGGCCAAAACCCTGGACAAGGCCAACAGCCAGGCCAGGGTCAGGCCGCCGGGCAGAATCCAGGTCAAGGCCAGAGCGGAAAAGGACAAAGTGGCGGCGGTACCAAAGCCGATACCCTCCCGCCCGGCAGCGGTTCCGGTCAGGCACGCCGCCCCAACCAGGGCGAATCCGCTGGGGCCAGCGGAGAACTTGGGGAGCAGGTTTTCATCCCCTGGGAACGGCGTCCCGAAAACGGGGCTGAGGTTTCCATTCCTGGGAAAGATACCGGCCAGGGCGAGACGATCACCCGCGAGAACCCGAACCCATCTGGCGGCTTGCCCGGCCCGGCGATGATTCCCTACCAGCAGGTTTTTACCCAATATCAGCAGGCTGCCCAACAGTTAATGGAGCGCAGCGATATTCCCCCGGCTTACCGCGATTTGGTGCGGGATTATTTTACACAGTTGGAACCTTGAAAGAATCGATATGAACAGATATAAGCTTATTGGCCTGGCTCTATTTCTGGTGGTCGCTTTTCTTGCGGCCTGCATCCCTGGTGGTGCAGCCTTCTCGCCCGAGAGCGCCGCCACCCAGGAATTGGACCAACATCACAACGCTATCGCAGAGAGCGTTCGTATTCACCAGTCTCAACCCTGGCGGGGTAACAGCATTGTGATGGCAAGTTATTTGAGTATTGAACAAAACGAGCAATGGAGCTGTGAGGCGGTTTTTGAAATGCAACGCATTGCAACCGGATGGCAAGTGAGCGGCAGTGGAAATAGTTGCAGCAACCCACCCAATATAGAAGCTGTCACCTCTGGTTCTGGCACCCAAGGTATGCCGCCTGATGATCTCAGTTACGCCCACGGATTGGTCAAATTGAACGCCGCCAAATGGGTCGAGATCACCTGGCAAGATGGCACCCTCCAACGTACAGCAGTCGTAAACGGCAGCTATTTGGCGTTACGAGCTGGTTCGTTCCAAATGATAGCCAGCGTTGAAGTGCTCGATGCGGCTGAAAAAGTGATCCATGAAATCGAGATCATGCCCGATGTTCAGAAAATACCCTAACCCGGACAAAACCCCACCCCCAGGGCCTCACCGCGGCAATTCCAAAAGAGCCAGAAATTCTTTGTGATCCCTTCGGTTGCACTCAGGACAAGCCTACGAGCCTTTGTAACTTAGCTATGAATTTTCTCGCCCGTGCCGAAGGATTGGAAGATTGAACCCAACCTTCCAGCCTGCCATAGCTAAGGAACGAGAATTAATTAACTTGCGCGTTTGTATCCTAAGGCGAACGCCGTTTGAGTAGCGCAGGCACACGTTTTTCGTGCCGGAGCGTACACCTGCACTGCGTGTGGCGCAAGTGTCGAAACCCAGGGGGCGGGGAAATGAGCTAATTTGACTTAATCCGCTGGGTTTCGATACGGCTCTCCGTTCCTCCGAGCCTACTCAACCGGCGCTACACTTAAATTTGGAAATGGGCAAGTTATTTAATTCTTATTCCTAAATCAGGAGACAAATATCCAATGTCATATTCCTCCCCCCTCCCCCCTGAAACCTTTCGCGATACCGCCGCAGCCATCGAATCCCAGGTGGGACGCGTCATCGTTGGTCAGAAAGGACTCATCCGTCAAACACTTATTACCCTGTTGGCAGGCGGGAACGCTCTGCTGGAGGGTGTCCCTGGGCTGGGTAAGACCATGCTGGTGCGTACCCTGGCTCAGGCAGTGGATTGTGCCTTTTCACGCATCCAATTCACCCCCGACCTGATGCCTGCCGACATCGTCGGCACCAACCTGATCGTGGAAGATGAAAACGGTCGGCGGCAGTTCCAGTTCGAGCGGGGGCCGATCTTTGCCAACCTGGTGCTGGCCGATGAAATCAACCGCGCCACCCCCAAAACCCAATCGGCCATGCTGGAGGCCATGCAAGAACACAGCGTCACCGTCGCCAAGTCCACCCGTAAACTGCCAGAGCCTTTCTTCGTCCTGGCCACCCAAAATCCTCTCGAAATGGAGGGTACTTACCCCCTGCCCGAAGCCCAACTCGACCGTTTCTTCTTCAAAATCGATGTGCCCTTCCCCAGCGCCGCGGATCTGGTCGAGATTGCAAATCGCACTACTGGAACCGAAACCCCCGTGGCGGAACCAGTCGCCGATGGTCCAATGATCCTTGCGATGCAGGAACTGGCCCGCGGCGTGCCGGTCGCATCTCATGTGACGGAATATGCCGCCCGGATATTAACCGCCACCCATCCAGGAGCTTCAGACTCCCCCGAGGTGGTTCGCCGCTACGTCCGGTATGGTGCCAGCCCGCGAGGCATGCAGTCTCTCATCCTGGGAGGAAAAATCATGGCCTTGCTGGATGAGCGTTACAATGTGGCTTTCGACGATCTGCGCGCCGCGGCGCTGCCTGCCCTGCGTCACCGGCTGATCATGAATTTCGAGGCCCAGGCGGAGGGAGTGGGGACGGATGCGGTGATCAAAGAAATACTTGAGAAAGTTGTTCCTGATTTGGATTGAGGTACAACACAGCGCGGCTTTTTTCCGCAGACCAAAATAAAACCGCGGCGTGGACTGTGATCACTGAGAAAAGTGAAAGAAAAGACGCAGGGTTTTTTATGATCTCTACAGTTTCCGATTTTGGCGAACGAGGCAGAGGTTGTGCAGGTGTGTTACAAAAAGTATGTTTTACGAGTCGGCCAGTCTCTGCTCTAAAAAAGAGAGCATCTCGTCTGCCAACTCGATCACAGGTTGGGTATCCGGGACATCCATAATCCATGATGTGTCGTACAAAGCACGGCTGCGGGATTCCAAACCTCGATTGAGCGCTCTCCCCCATTGTTCTGGCACCTGGCCAGTCCGGATATATTCACGGCTAAAAATCTGGAGCATGCCTCCATGTGTTGTTGGGAGTTCAGTGTCGGACTTCATAAAGACGAGTGCTTTGGCAACCAGTTCAGCAGCGGTATAAGCACCTACAATTGCAAGCTCATAATCACCCCTGTCAAAAGCGTGTTTCGCTTGATCAAGATATCTATCAGCCTTGCGACAAAGACCGTCAGCTTCCATCCGACGCAAGTCAACTTCATTCATGGTATAGATCTCCTGTCCCTGGTTGATAGCACTATAGAGCAAATAAGAACGAGGTTGAAACAAATCACTCAAAGAATAAGTCAATTGGGCTACCTGTTCACCCCACTCGACACTGGCTTCCCAGGCCGCTTGAGCCGTATATTCCTGGATTTCCCTAAACGGCATGGCACTAAAAACCATCACATCGACATCGCTATCGAGTCGTGCCCGGTCTTGTGCGACACTGCCAAACAGCAGAATGCGCCCTACCGACGGGCCAGCAGGGCTTTCGAGCAAGCGAGCAGCAAAATCAACTGCTGCCTTGTGTTTTGTATCGTCCAAGTCAATCACCTTGATTGGATTGTAGCATGAGCAGTATTGAACGTCAAAGCACACAATTTCTCTTCGATGAAGCCTTCCTCCGCAAGCTCGAACGCCTGAGCGTGATGTCGCGGCGGACCATGTCGGGGCAGTTGCAGGGGGAGCGGCGCAGCACGAAGCGCGGCCAGTCAGTGGAGTTTGCCGATTTCCGGCCCTATTCCCCCGGCGACGATTTCCGGCGCATCGACTGGAACGCCTATGCTCGACTGGAAAAATTCTTTCTCAAGCTTTTCGTCGAGGAAGAAGATCTGACCGTCCACATTTTGGTAGATGCCAGCCGCTCGATGGATTGGGGTCAGCCTAACAAGCTGGAATACACTCTACGGGCCGCGGGCGCGCTGGGTTATATTGCGTTGGCGGGGTTGGATCGAGTCACGGTGACGGTGTTGGGAAGGGGAGAGGGGGGGAAGGGGAGAAGGGGAGAAAGGGAGAGTGGAGGGATAGATTACTTTGCCCCCCATCGAGGCAAGCAATCAGCGAACGCCTTGTTTACGTTTTTAGAAAATCTGAGAAACCTAGAATTTATAAACGAGAAATCATCCAATCTCCAATCTCCAATCTCCAATCAACTCCGATCCTACGCTGCCCGCGCCCAAAGCCCCGGCCCCCTCATCCTGATTTCAGACTTATTCGAACCACCCACCACTAATCTACCAATTACCAATTTACCAATAACCAATTTACCAATTTACCAGTCTCTCAACACCCTGGCTTCCAAAGGCTTCGAAGTTACCCTGCTCCATACCCTCTCCCCCGATGAAGTAGACCCCGATCTGACTGGAGATCTCAAGCTGCTCGACTGCGAAACTCATGCCGAAATCGAAATCACCGCCGATTACGATCTGCTGCAACGTTACCGAACAGGTCTTTCGGAATGGCAAGCTGAATTCCGCCATTTTTGCGGCGCCCGTGGCATGCACTACGTCCCGGTGGAAACGAGTGTACCGCTGGATGAGTTGTTGTTCGCGTGGATGAGACGATATTCAGTGATAAAGTGAATAGTGGGCAGTAATCAGGGAGTAGTGAGCAATGAACAGAAACCACAACTGATGACTGACCACCGAGCGAGAAAGGTGCGACGCACTTACAATCAGTGCTAAAAAGTTCGATTTGGCCCGATTTGACGCTGGTTGAATACATTTTAATGACAAAAAGTGCGTCGCACCTTGACTCTTTTCCTTAACTTAATGACATTGACTGGCAACTAACGACTATGTCTTTCCTCACCCCCCTGGCCTTCACCCTGGCAATTGCCTTCCCCATCATCATCGCCATGTACCTGCTCAAGCTGCGCCGTACCGAGCAGGTGGTTTCGAGCACCTATCTCTGGCAGCGCATGGTGCGGGATGTGGAGGCCAACGCACCCTGGCAGCGGTTACGGCGCAATCTATTACTGCTCCTGCAGCTCCTGTTCTTGATTGCAGTGATTTTTGCATTGGCGCGGCCTTTCATTTGGGTCGAGGGCAGCAGCGGCGCGGCGACTATCTTAATCGTGGATATTTCTGCCAGCATGGCTGCTACAGACGTCACCCCTAACCGCCTTGAAGCAGCCAAAGACCAGGCCCGCCTGATCATCTCCAACCTGCCCGAGGAGACCCGCACCACCCTGATCGCCGCCGGGGAAGGGGCGCGGGTTTTGGTCTCATCCAGCACCGACAGGCGTCAGATTCTTCAGGCACTCGAAAGTCTGCGAGTACAGCCCGTCAGCAGCGACCTGACCAGCGCCCTGGAACTGGCATCAGCCATTGCCGCTCGCCAGCCGGATTCAGAGATTGTGGTTTTATCAGACGGGCGGGTGACTCTCCCGGAGAGACTGGCGATTCAGGGCCGCATCCGCTATCTCCCCATCGGAGAGAGCGGGTACAACCAGGCCCTCACCTTGCTGACCCTGGAATCGTCACCCCAAAGAGAAATGCTGACCGCCTTCGTGCAAATCGCCAACTACGCCGATGAAGTTGTCCAACGGCGATTGACTCTGAGTGCAGATGGGCGTCTACTAGACGCTCACGACCTGGAAATTCCCGCCCGCGGGCAGATTTCGGTCATCAGTGAAATCATCCCATCTGAAACTGAAGTGTTAGAAGCCGCTCTGACTGAAGGAGATGATCTCATCCTCGATGACCGCGCCTGGGCCGTGCAGCGAGTTTCCGGTAATCGAAGTATCACCCTGGTCAGTTCAGGCAATCGCTTCCTGGAGACGGCCTTGGGGTTGCTGCCAGGAGTTGAAACGACAGTGGTAGGATTGGAAGATTGGAAAGACGGAAGTTTGGAAACCAATCAACCAACCCAATTAACCATCTTCGACAGCTTTACTCTCACCTCCACCCTCCCAACCGGCAACATCCTCTTCATCGGCCCTCTCGCAAGCACCGACATTTTCTCCGTGACCGGGGGCATCGAGGCTCCCATCCCGCGCCCCGCCAAAGATGACGATTCTTTGCTGGCTCATGTTGATCTGAGTCAGGTCAGCATTTTGGATTCAGCCCGCATCCCGCTGCCCGATTGGGCGCGCCCGGTCATCGTGGATGAAGCAACCGGATTTCCCCTGCTCTTTGCTGGCGAAATCCCAGGACAGCGGATTGCCGTTTTTGCATTCGACCCACGCCGCTCTGACTTGCCTTTGCAACCCGCTTACCCCATTTTGATCGCTAACCTGACCAACTGGCTGCTCCCCGCCCAGATCGGGGATATCCCCGCCCAGATCGATCCTGGGGATGTTTTGACTTTCACACCCCCGCCAGAAGTCGAAAGCCTGACGATCATCCGCCCCGATGGGACCAGCACCCAACTTGACATTCGAGAAGGGCGCGCCATTTTTGGGGATACGGGGCAGGTTGGGGTTTTTCTTGTAGATTGGAAGGTTGGTAGGCTGGGATTTGCGGTGAATCTCTCGAATCCCCAAGAATCGGATATTCAACCGGTTGAGAGCTTGCCGTTGTTCGAGAATATGGCAACCTCGGATAATGGACAGTTGCAGCAAGCCCGGCACGAATTCTGGCGGCCACTGGCA
>JBDRGC010000447.1:0-2084 GCA_043818215.1 Chloroflexota bacterium
AACATCAAATCGGTTGGCCTGCTCATAACCCGCCTCGTAGTTAATGTATGCTTCGGTCTGTAAAAGGATTGTCCTTCCATAGAAGGGAAGGGTATCCTTAATTTCATTCCACACTTTATCCGTTAGGTTAATAACCACTAAAGCCGAATCCCGGCTGGCAGGAGCCTGACCCGTTTTCCGGATGACAGCGCCAGGACAAATTTGAAAAAAGGGAAAAAATGTCTGAAAAGGCGCGCTGAATTGGCGGGTAAGATTGTAATTTAAGGTTTCATCAATGTAAAAAGCACCAGCAAGATGTATTTCTTTCATAATCTCTTCTCCCAAATATTACAATTCTTTCCATGCCCAACGGGGAAACAACCGGCCCATCAAACGGCGCCACAGCATGCCCAGGTGGCGCTTGAACGCCACGAAGCGTTCGGGGCGCAGGCTCCAGGTCTGGGAGGCGGTGGGACGCGCCAGCAGGGTGAGGTAGAGCGGCAGGAGGTCCGAGCGCGGGCGTCCGTGCTTTTCGAGGGCAATAATTTCGTACCCGGCCTTGGTCACAACCTGCGCCAGGCTGTGGGCGCTGTACGAGACCAGGTGCGCCACTTCGAACGAGTTATGGGTATACAAATTGGGTACTTCCAGCAACAACCCGCCACCAGGGGTCAGGATGGCATCACTCAGGTGGGCAAGATACGTGACCGGGTCCGGCAGGTGCTCGAGGACGTGCGACAGGCTGACCAGGTCGAAACGCGGCTCCGGCTTCGCTTCCAGTTCTTCCAGCGCGGCATAGACCATCAAGCCCTGCTTGCGGGCATAGGTCCGGTAGGACTCGCCCGGTTCGACACCAACCGCCTGGCAATGGTAGTATTCCTGAAAGCCCTGCAAAATCAGGCCGGTGGAACAGCCGATATCCAGGTGACGCTTCACGGCGGCGACATACGGACGGGCAAACCCAACGAGCGAATCAGCGCGGGCGGTCTGGGTGGCAAAGTCTTTGGCTATCGGGGTTTCGTCGCCCTGGTACAACTGGCGGTACTCGGCCTGGTAGAACTCGGCGGCTTCTGCCTCGCTCATGCGCGGCGACATGTAGACCAGCCCGCACGCCCGGCACAGGCAGTTGACCACCTCCCGGCCGCGAAAGGCACGCCGGTCGAACAAACTGCTCTGGTTGCTGCCGCATAGCGGGCAGGCGTGAACGTCTTCGGACATAATTACTCCACGTTGAAGAAATAAAGGCGGAAAATCTGGTTATTCAGCCAGAGCAGGGTGTTGCGAATGACAGCCAGCCACAGCAAACGCTGGAGCAGGGATTTGCGTTTTGCGACGGGTACAGGGTGACTGGCAGAATCCGGCAAAGAATTGCCGATATGCCAGACAAGTGGTTTTTCAATGCCCAAACGCAGCAATTCCATCTCATTGATGACAATGTCCAAAGCCCGTTCACCTCGCATCGGCTGACTAGAGGGGAGCGGGATGATTTTTCTCAAAACGTCGCAGCGAGCCATAAATTGGAAGTGGGCTGCGCCGATGTAGGCCACCTTACCGCCAAAGGTCAACCGAAAATCCGTGCCAGCAGAATGACTTGCGCGGGCTTTCTCCCCGCCGAGCCCCAGGCTTTTGGCATGCTCCCAAAAAGTTTCCCAATCCATGAAATGACCTTCCACGAAAATATTTGGATGCTGCCGCCCCCAATTCAGCGACGCTGAACAATATTGCAGCGGTCCACGCATTGGCCGCGCCGTGACCATGCCAACGTTCGGGAAAGCCTCGAACAGCGCCAGCGAGGCCGAAAGCCAACCGGGGCGGAAGCCGACATCGCCATCTGCAAAAACCACATACTTCCCCTGCGCCGCGCCGAACATAAAATTCCAGGCGCCGATTTTCCCGATATTCTTATCAGAGAGCACCAGATACTGGATGATGCCCTGTTCGTAGGCCTCTTGCAGGTACTGGAGTACCTCGCGGCAGGAATGGTTATCAAATACCATCAAGTCGTGCGGTTCCGGCGTATTTGCATGGATACTGGTAATACACGCCTTGAGCACATCCAGGCTCTGCTCGTAATAGCCACTCAGGAACGGGATACAGTTGACCAC
>JBDRGC010000448.1:0-8695 GCA_043818215.1 Chloroflexota bacterium
TGGTTCCGGCTCGTCCGGGTTAGGAGGAATTTCGCGATACTAGGATTCGAACCCTTTTGAACTTGTTCAATACCTGAAATCTTACTGCCGGTGAGATGGATCGCCTTCTAAGTACCCAATTCGTCTGGCTGGTTGAAGAAAAGACAGCCAATTTTTTTCTCGAATTCAACCGGCTCGAACCTGCCTGATTCAAAACAGAATGATAACCTTGGAGTTAATCCTTTCGAGACAGAGCGAAAGGATAAATTAGCCAAAATTCATTTGATATTCCCACGAACATATAATATTAACGGAGGAGAATGAACACCAAAAAAACCATGATCACTGGAGGCGCCGGATTTATAGGTAGCCACATTGCGCGCAGGATGGTAGAAGCGGGTCATCAGGTCTTGAATTACGATCTTGTCAATCCAACACATGAAGCGGCATGGTGGCTCAAACCGGTTATTCGAGAAATTCAGTTTGCTTCGGGTAGCGTGGAAGACCAGGCGAAGGTAACCGCTGTTGTTAAAAATTTTAGACCAGAAATCATTATTCACCTGGCGGCGGTTGTCAATCCGGTGCTCTTAAAAAAGGAGCCTGGATTGGCTTTCCGTATAAATTTGGGGGGAACTTTAAACATCCTAGAAGCAGCTCGGCAATTTGGAGTAGAAAGGGTGGTAAATTCATCAAGCCAGTCCGTACTCTCACCTATCCAATATGAACCAGTGGATGCGGATCATCCCTTAATGACAGCTAAAGATGGACCAGGTGCATCTTTTTACTCAGCCACTAAAATTGGGGGTGAAGCGTTCTGTTGGGCATACCATCAATCGTATGAACTTGATTTTATAACTATTCGCGCCTCGGCTGTGTATGGCATAGGTCAACAATGGCCAATTTACATTAAACCATTTGTAGAAAATAGTATAAATGGAATACCGACCCATTACGAAACCGGAGGAGATTATCCCCGAGATTACACCCATGTCGAGGATGTAGCTCAGATTTATCACAAAGCGGCCTGTCTGGAGGCGGAAAATGTTAAAGATCGTATTTTTTATGCCGCTTCAGGACAGCCATTGGTTACAGCCAGTCAGGTAGCTTCAACCGTAAAATCACTCATTCCAAATGCTGATATTGAAATTGGACCAGGCTTGTCCGCGGAAGATCAACATGCACTCCGCTATCGGGGTGTGTTATCTATCGAAAACGCCATACAACAACTTGGCTATAAACCAAAATACGCCAACATAAAAGACGGCTTGGTTGAGTACATAGACCAGTACCGGCGGTATCTTACGGATTCGGGACAAACTGAATCCCGTTGAAAAACTAACAGGTTCTTTTATTTGTATCATTTGAAAAAATTAATAAATATGCAGCAGCATTAGTTCCGTGGTCAGGTCCTGGAGATCGGTTTCTCCGAAACGGTTACGGAGAAGCGGTGCCACCTCTACAACGAATCAAACAGGCTGCTTCCCTGGGAGTCCTTGATGGGGTAGAGGTCATGTACCCATCGGAGGTGAATGAGGATAACCTGCAGGAAATCGGGCAAATATTATCGGTCACCGGCCTTGACCTGGCGATCTTAGGTATCCCGATCAGTAGCGACCGGTGTTTTGCCCACGGCACCTTAACTTCGCGCGATGCCTCCGTACGAAAAAAGGCGATAGACCGGGTGAAAGCCGGGATGGACGTTTGTGCTGAGTTAGGTGGCGCCCGGGTCATGTTTTTCCTGGAACATGATGGACAAAATATTATGACTTCAGACGAACTTAACGTTGAACAAGTTTACACCGCAGGACTCTGCACCCAGTGCGGGACCTGCGCGGCAATATGCCCCCACGGAGCAATCAAAATGGAATGGGACGGCGAATCGGGATATGTCTTGTCTGTTGACTCAGAAAATTGCCAGAGTTGTGGTTTATGTTACGACATTTGTCCGGGTCACTCGGTTGATTTTAAGGGATTGAGCGATCGATTTCTCGGTGCGGGAACGGACCACCTACGTATAGGACGGTACACATCCTGTCAGGTCGGTCACGCCATTGAAAAGACGGTAAGGTGGAGTGCTGCTTCCGGTGGAATTGTTACCGCGCTGCTAATCGCTGCGTTGAGAAATGGTGCTATAGACGGTGCGGTGGTAACACGGATGGATCCAGATTCTCCTCTGGAACCGCAGACATTTCTGGCTACCACGGAAGCGGAGATTTATGAAGCCAGAGGGTCAAAGTACTGTCCGGTGGCAGCCAACCTCAGGTTGCGTGATGTCCTGGCTGCAGATGGAAGATTTGCCCTGGTTGGACTGCCATGCCATATACAGGGACTCAGGAAGCTGCAGACTCGGAATCGCAAGTTTATTGATAAGGTACCCATTTGTATCAGTATTTTCTGCGGTCTAAACATGAGTCCTAATGGTACGAAAGTGCTGTTGCGCAGGAATGGGATCAAGGGCAGTGATGTCAGGCATCTCAAGTACCGAGGTGACGGCTGGCCTGGAGGGCTGCAGGTCGAGATGACAAATGGGCAGACCTACGCCAAGGGGTACCGTCAATATTTCGATAACCACTTTAGGTGCTACGAAATGCACCGCTGCAACCTTTGCACAGATTCCTTCGGGGAACTCTCTGATATCTCTTGTGGAGATGCCTGGCTGCCAGAGTACGTAAACAGTGATGACCAGGGAACCTCGGTGGTGATTGTCAGAACTGAATATGGGGAACAATTCTTGTCCACCAATGGTAAAGGTGTTCTCAATCTTAAACCCTTGAGTGTTGAGAAGGCGATCCAGTCTCAGCGTCTCGCCCTTATATGGAAAAAAGAATGGATGAATGCTAAGATTGGGATATCAAAATTTGCTGGAAGAGAAGTCCCTGTTTACGAGAATGACCTACCGCCAGCTGGATTTAAAGAAATTTCTGGTTGGACCCGGACAAATCTAAACCGCAGTCTCCACCGTCTCTGGCACAGGATGAAAACACCCTAACAGGAAAAATGTTTGTCCGAAAGGAGAATTATGAAATTCATCGATACACACTGCCATCTAGGTATTTCTAAGCTTTCTGGTGATTCGATTACAGAAAGGGATTTATTAGTCAGTATGGATGCTCACGGCGTTGACATTTCCCTGGTAATGCCCCATGCCGTTTCTGATGATCCAAAGGCTGAACACGATGCTGTAGCGGGTCTGTGTAAGAAGCACCCCGGTCGTTTCCGGGGCATCGCTAACCTGAGTCCTCTGTGGGATGAAGCTGATTACATAAAAGAAGTCACCCGCTGTGTTCGAGAGCTTGGTTTCGTAGCCCTTAAACTTAACCCCATGCAACACATCACCTCTCCATTGATGAAAAACGCAGACAAGGTCTTTGATTCTGCTGCAAATCTGGGAGTACCGGTTATTGTGCATACCGGTCTGGGTGCACCCTGGGCTTTACCCTCTCTATCAATTCCCCAGGCAAGACGGCACCCAGACCTGCCGATTATCCTGGCCCATGCAGGCTTCGCCATCTATACATCAGACGCTTATATCGCCGCCCTTGAATGTGACAACATTTACCTTGAGCCCTCCTGGTGCATGATCCATGAAGTAAGAGGACTGATTAAAAAGCTGGGGGTTGACCGATTCCTGTTTGGTTCAGACCTCCCTGAAAACCTGCCAGTTGAATTAGCTAAGTACAGGGCGCTCAATTTAAGTGATGCTGATCTGGGAGCTGTTCTTGGTGGGAATGCAGTTCGATTGTTCTCGTTGTGATGGGTGTGCAATTTGGGATATCACGCTCCAAGGCTTGCGAGAGTGTACACAAGTTGATGCCTATATTGCACAAGACGTTGGTGCGCTTAGATGTATTGCCATATCGCTAGTTTACTTCTGTGGAAGACTTCATCACAGCATGCCAAGGGATTGAAAAGCTGCTGATTGACGTAACTGAGCGCTTACATCGTCGTCCACAAGATGGTGACAAGCAGAGCGAGATGTACAGTGAAAAAGAAGGCTTTGATGACGATGTGATTGCTATCGCTGCTGGCCTGTGGAATTTCCTGCTCTCCTAATTTTATTCAGGAACAACTCTATTGTAGACATCCCTATGAAAAATTTCTCCGACCTTCTTCACGAATTAAATCAATCCGGCATTGAAGCACATGCCGACCCGGTTACCCGGACGCTCTACAGCACCGACGCCTCCATTTATCAGATCGAGCCGCTGGGGGTGGCATTTCCCAAAACACTGGATCATCTCTCTGCCGCGGTGGAACTTGCCGCTAAGTATCAAATCCCTATATTGGCCCGCGGAGCAGGTTCCAGTTTGGCAGGCCAGGCCATCGGGGAAGCCCTGATTTTAGACTGCTCACGTTACCTGGATAAAATTCATCAAATTCATGTGGGGCGAGATGGAGATGAGAGTTTCGCCATTGTTGAGCCGGGGGTGATTATGAGCGCTCTCAATCGACAGGCCGCAATCCAGGGTTTGCAATTTGGCCCAGATCCAGCCTCAGCAGACCGGGCCACGATGGGAGGCAGCCTGGCGAATAATGCCTCCGGCGCTCATTCGATTGTCTACGGCATGTTTGCTGACCACCTTCTTTCTGTAGATGTGATTTTGGGGGATGGATCGCCAACAACCCTAGAAGAAATATCTTTTGAACGGGCAAATCAGTTAGCAGACCGCCGTCCGCAGACCGTCGTCAGTTGTCTTTATAGAACCGCCCTCAATATCCGTCAAAACTACGCTGCTGCAATCCGCCAAAACTGGCCTCGCACCTACCGCCGGGCCGCCGGGTACAACCTGAACTATTTGTTGCCCTGGTCAGCCTCGAAACCGCCCCAATGGGACGGGGCTTATCCCCCGATTAATCCCGCTAAAATTAATTTAGCCCCCCTCATCACGGGATCAGAAGGAACCCTGGCGGTTGTCACCAAAGCCAAAGTCCGGCTGGTGTCCAAACCGAAACACACGGTTTTAGCGGTACGCTCCTATGAAAGCATCATCGCGGCCTGTGAAGCAGTGCCGGAATTATTGGAACGCAATCCATCTGCGATTGAATTAATCCCTCAGGTGCTGATCCGCCTGGCGCGTGCCGTCCCGGCATACCAACGCCAGCTTGCCTGGGTACAGGGAGACCCCGCCGCTCTGCTGGTCGTTGAATTTTCGGGCGAAGATCAAACTCAATTACTTGAAAAGGCGCATACCATCCACGCCGAAGTGATCGCCCAAACACAAGCAGATCAAAATTCGATTTGGGATGTCCGCAAGGTCGGGTTGGGAATTTTGCAGTCTCAGGCCGGGGATTACCGAACGCATAATTTTATCGAAGACCTGACCGTCCCGGTGGCGAATCTCGGTCAATTTGTAGGCGGCATGGACCAAATCATCGCTGAGTTTGGCACCGAGGTTTACTACTATGCCCATGCCTCGGCAGGGTGTCTGCACATCCACCCGATGGTCAATTTGAAAACTCGGCAAGGGATTCAGGATTTGCGCGCTATTGCGGAAGCCGCTGTGGATTTGACTCTCAGCCTGGGGGGCACGACGACAGGCGAACATGGGGATGGCTTGGCCCGGTCGGAATGGTTGGAGCGCGCCTACGGCCCAGAGATTGTGAGGGCTTTCCGTGATTTGAAATTGGCAGCCGATCCCCAGGGGATTCTCAACCCCGGCAAGATCGTGGATCCTCCCAAAATGGACGAAAATCTCCGCTACGGGGCTGAGTACCAAACCCAAAGCTGGCAGCCAACCCTGGATTTTTCGAGTCAAGGAAATCTGGCTGGGGCCATCGAAATGTGCAACGGAGCCGGGGTATGCCGAAAATTCGATGGGGTCATGTGTCCGTCTTTCCAGGCCACCCGGGATGAAAAACATTCCACCCGCGGGCGGGGTAATCTCCTTCGATCCTTAATTTCAAATAAACCTGGAAGGTTTTCTGAGACCTTCCAGGTTTCAGACAAGGACGTTAAAGACGCCCTCGATCTCTGCCTGGCCTGCAAAGGATGTAAATCGGAGTGCCCTTCCGGGGTGGATATGGCCAAACTCAAATATGAGTTTCTGCACAATTACCACGAGACCCATTCCCGAAAGTTACGAGATTATTTATTTGGCTATATTGGGAACCTCGCCCGTTTAGGTGCTCCATTTGGAATAATCATCAACTGGGGGATGGGAATCGGTTTTGTAAATCGAATATTTGCAACCATGTTCGATTTATCTCCAAATCGGAAATTGCCAAAGTTTGGTGATAAAGTCGTTGGTAATCAGGTAATTAAGAGACGGGCAACCCAATTGTTTAATCCCCTTGTTCCTAATACCAAATTACCTGATCACCCTGGTTCTTGCCTTCTTTTACTTGACCCCTTCACCCAATATTTTTATCCGCACGATGGCGAAGCCGCAATCAGCGTTTTGGCGTCGGCGGGGTATGATGTCAAGATTCTGCCGGTCAGCGGGGCAGGGCGGACATTAATCTCCAAGGGATTTCTGACCCAAGCAAAACAACACGCTCAAAAGGTAATCGCTGCCATCCAAAAATTAGACCCAGAAGGAAAATCGCCTATCGTTGGAGTCGAACCTTCCGAGATTTACACGCTGATTGATGAATACCCTGATTTCTTCCCCGGAGATGACAGGGTCGCAGCGATTGCTAAGCGGGCCTGGATGGTGGATGAATTTCTGGTACGTCGAAAAGAATTTGTGAGAAATATCCGCGCCTCTGTCTCCCGTCCTCTTTCTCCCGTCCTTTTGCACGGCCACTGTTACCAGAAAGCCCGTCCCCGCGCGGATGATTGTCAACCTGTGGGTGTGGAAGCCACAGTGAAATTGCTAAAAATAGCCGGATATGATGTTGAAGTGATCGATGCTGGCTGCTGTGGAATGGCTGGCGCGTTTGGGTACGAGAAAGAGCATTACGAGGTATCTATGCAGGTTGGTGAACTCAAATTATTACCGGCGGTTCGTAATGCGCCAGATGGAATCATCATTGCTGCATCGGGCGTATCGTGTCAGGCCCAAATTGAAGACGGAACGGAGAGAAGCGCAGTTCATCCCATCGCGTTGGTTGCGAACAGTTTGAATAAATACCAGGAGGAAAACTTATGATTCGCCCACCGATCAATCAACAGATCACATTTCTGTATACACATGATCTAAAAACCACCGCCGATTTCTATGAAAATGTCTTAGGGTTGGATTTGGCCTCGATCAGGGAGTGTGCCGCATTTATCGAGTATCCGACTCAGGTTTTGTAGGATTCTGCCTAAAAGGGGAAGTGCCAGCCGATAAATCGAATGTTATCTTTACTTGGTCTTTGGACAAAAGGGCAAGACCAATCAGCCAAAATCTAGCATACTTGGGGTATGGAAAATCACGAGAACATACCCGAACAGAAATCAAATGGTCAGGAAGCTGACCGAAGCATAGCGGCAGCGATTGTCGCACTGCAAGAGTTTCGGCAGAACCTTTACAATTATTTTTCGCACCGGGCAGACGCCATAATGGAATTGATTGACGCCCTGGCGAGCAACTACAACGCACGCTCAGTGGTAGAGTTGAGCTTGAGTTCGCTCTTTCGACGGGAGCACAGCAGCATCTACGATGCAATCGAGCATTTGTTTGACCCGTCGAAGCCGGAAAACGCAACCCAGGAACAGCGAGTTCACGAGCAAGGATTACTGCGCTTGATTGCTCCACTTTTGCCTGCGCCAGAGCAAGGCAAGTATTGGCTGTTTGGGACAGACCTAACCTACTTGCCCCGACAATTTGCGGATGTGCTGGCAGACCGCACCTACATGCACTGGCCCAATACGATTGTGGGCAACAAGCCAGTTACCATCGGGCACGATTACTCAATCCTGAGCTACTTGCCGGAGAAGGCCAGCACCTGGTCCCCGCCCTGGTTGGTGCCGCTAATAGTGCGCCGAGTGGAGAGTACCGAGAAGGCCAGTCAGAGCGCCCTCTCATCCACTGACATCGAGGCCCTGGCACAGAAGGTCTTCGAAGACATTCGTACCCAGGCCCTCGACCCGGAAGATGCAGACTTGATCAGGGCGACCTTGAGTTCCAGTGTGCATTACGGTGATATGACTTTGGACCTGCCTACGCTGCACGCATGGCTGCGCGCCCGCGTAAGTGGCCGCTGGCAGTCACCTACCCTGGTGAAAGTACAGCCTATCGACAGCACCGATCATAGCAAGACAAATGCCTTCATTCGGGAGGTCCTCGCGGCACATCCCGAAGATTATGCCTCGCCCGATGGCTGGCAGGAAAACACTGTCGAGGCCCTGAAAGCTCTTTTGCCACCCAAGCGGCGCGGGTTGCTCTCCGAGTTACTCACTCCGCAGAGTATCAGCAAGGCTGTCTCAACGCCTATGGTTGCTGATACGAAGAAGGCTAAACGGAGGCGGTTGGGGTTGTGAGAGCGGTATCGCGGTGAATCTTCTTGCTCAATATTATCTTCTCTACCGCACTAACAGCGGCAAGTATATTCGCCAGGTGAGAGTCACAGCCACGCTGCCACCCAACATGGCGGCAATGGTCTGCGGAGTTCCGGTGCGGTAGCTGACTTGAGCGCTTTGGAAGGGCAGGAGGCTATCTCCCTCGGATAACGCTCGCAGGGTGAGTATCGCCAGGCTGCCATCCCCGCTGGGATCTACGGGGGTGGCTCCCAGGCTAAAGGCCCCAAAGCTGACTGTGCCAGACGTCGAGTCGATGACTGGCCAGACGCA
>JBDRGC010000449.1:0-3932 GCA_043818215.1 Chloroflexota bacterium
CAACCGCACCCCTAAAAAGCTTTTCACCGAGCGCGGCCAGGGGCAAAATCCCGTCCTCCACGAAACCTACGATGACACCGAGCAGGCCGCCTACGTGGTCGACACCATTGCCAAAACCATCGCCACCCAAAACTCCCAGCCCGGTGACTTCGCGGTCATGTACCGCACCAACGCCCAATCCCGCGTGCTCGAAGAAGCCTTCCTCGCCGCCGGCCTGCCCTACAAATTGGTCGGGGCACAGCGCTTCTATGGCCGCCGCGAGATCAAAGACGTGATTGCCTACCTGCGACTGGCCCACAACCCCAATGACCAGATCAGCCTCATGCGGGTGATTAACGTCCCGAGGCGCGGAATTGGGGACAAAACCATCCTGACACTGCGGACTCACGCCCAAAAAGTGAAGCTCACCCCGGGGGAACTCCTTCTGGATTTGAGGCTGGGTGCCGAATCCGAGCATTGGGCGGCCTTTGCGAAGCGGGCGGCCTCGGCCCTCTCCCGGTTCGGGAATCTGCTCTTTAGCTGGCAAGCCGCGCGCAGCGAACTCTCCCCCCTCAAGATGATGGAGCGCATCATCGGCGACGCCAACTACCGCACCTATATCGACGACGGCACCGAGGAGGGCAGCAGCCGCTGGGAAAACGTCGTGGAATTGCACCGTCTGGCCGCCGAGTACCGCGACGAAGGGCTGGAAACCTTCCTCGAAACCGTAGCCCTGGTTTCAGATCAGGACACCATCGACGCTAACGCCAACGTCCCCACCCTGCTGACCATGCACGCCGCTAAAGGCCTGGAGTTCCCGGTAGTTTTCATCGTCGGCCTCAACGAAGGCACATTGCCACATTTTCGCTCTTTCGATGATCCCGAATCCATGCAGGAGGAGCGCCGCCTATTCTACGTGGGCATCACGCGCGCCAAAAATCGCCTCTACCTGCTCCATCCGCTCATGCGTTATTCCTACGGCTACTCCGAGCCTGCCGACCCCTCCCGTTTTCTGGCAGACATTCCCCTCGAGATGCTCAACGACGGCCGTCCCAAGAGTTCCTGGCGGAAATCCAAGTATCGCCCCGAAAAGTGGGAAACCTCCGCCGACTCAGTCCCCGTCGTCGAAAAACAATACAACGTCGGCATGAGAGTCGAGCACGCCGTTTGGGGCGCAGGGCTGGTACTCAACAGCAAACTCAACGAGGGCGATGAAGTTGTGGATATTTTCTTCGATAGCGTCGGCCTGAAGCGGGTGGTGGCCTCGCTGGCGAAACTGGAAGTGAAAACGTAAAGTGTGGAGGGTGGAGCGTGGGGCGATTCTCGTGGAGGGTGGAGGGTGGAGGGGGGAGGGTGGAGCGGGTTTTTGTGATGAACCTTTTTAGTTGCCGGTGAGGAATGCTATGGCTGTGAAGGATTATCGTAACTACTCATCCTCCCCCAAAAATGTCACTGCGAGGGGCGTTTTTCCCCCGAAGCAGTCTCCAACATGGTCTCGGAGATTGCTTCAGCGGAGAAACACTGCTTCGCAATGACATGGCTGAGTGGTTACGGATTATCGAGAGTTACGCGTCTATCGGCTGGCGTTTGATACTGCCGTACAAATTCACGAATTAACAACGTCTTTCCCCGCGGAGGAGCGGTACAGTTTGATAGACCAGATACGCCGCTCATCGCGTTCTGTGTGCGCTAATGTTGCTGAAGCCTGGCGTAAACGGCGTTATCCGAAGCATTTCGTCAGTAAATTAAGCGATGCGGATAGCGAAGCCGCAGAGACCATTGTCTGGTTAGAATTCGCGTTGCGCTTTGGTTATCTCACAGAACAACAACACAAAAAATTGATCGACCACTGCGACCACATCTGTCGCCAACTCACCATCATGATGTCTAACCCCGAACAGTGGAAACCAAGAAACTAATTTGTCGCTCCACCCTCCCCGCTCCACGAGAATCCCCATGTCCCCCATCCTCGACCAATACTCAATCGAGATCATCAGCCGCAGCGTTGAGCAGACTCGGCGGGTTGGCATGCGCCTGGGTGCTCTGCTCCAACCCGGGGACGTGATCTGTCTGGCCGGCGACCTGGGAGCCGGGAAGACCACCCTTGTTCAGGGCCTCGCCACCGGCTGGGGTTCCCTCGACCCGGTGTCCAGTCCCACCTTCGTGCTGGTCAACCTCTACCGGCGGCTTGGCGGGGGGCAGCTTTTTCATTTGGACGCCTACCGTCTCAGCGGTCCCGCTGAAGCCGCCGATTTGGATTTAGATGATATGCTCGACCGCGGTGTGCTGGTCATCGAGTGGGCTGACCGCATCGAGGCTGCCCTGCCCGGTGAACATTTTTGGGTCAGCCTGCGCCACGTGGACGAGAAGCAGCGTGATCTGATCTTTTCAGCCCGCGGGCCGCGCTACCAAACCCTGCTGGCCGATTTCCGCGCCCAGGTGTATGGAGTTGTGTGATGTTATTGTCGATAGATACTTCCACCCGTGCCGTGGGCGTAGCCCTGTATGACGGTGTGCGGGTGCTCAGCGAGATGACCTGGGTGAGCAAGAATTACCACACCGTGGAAGTAGCCCCCGCGGTGGCGGAGACTCTCTCCCGTGCGGGAGTGGAGGCGGGCGACTTGCAGGCCGTGGGGGTGGCCCTCGGCCCCGGAAGTTTCACCGGCCTGCGGATTGGTCTGGCCCTCGCCAAAGGACTGGCTTTCAGCCGTCACATCCCCTTGATAGGAATCCCCACCCTCGACGTTTTGGCCGCATCCCAGCCTGTGCGCGATATTCCGATGGCCGCGGTACTGGAGGCCGGGCGCAAACGGCTGGCCGTGGGCTGGTATCGCCCCGAAGATGGAAAGTGGCAATCCACCGGAAAGCTGGAAAACCTGACCCTGGACGAATTCGTCGAGAGTATCAGTACGCCGACCCTGGTTTGCGGCGAATTGAATGCCGAAGCCCGCCGCCAGTTGGAGCGCACACACAAAAATATAATTTTGGCCTCCCCGGCTCAATCTTTGCGCCGCCCCGCGTTTCTGGCAGAATTGGCCTGGGCGCGCTGGCAGGCCGGAAAAACAAATGACCCGGCCACGTTAGCGCCTGTTTATCTGCACCACGGAGAACCCATTCCGGGATGAGTATACTGATCGCCTTTGAAAAGAGTGAAATCGGTTGTACACGGATTCCACGGATTTTTCTCTTTTTATCCGTTCAATCCGCGAAAATCCGTGTACAAAGAGTCTGCCGCTGTTATTGAGGAACAACTCTAGCAACGTGAAACGTGACATAATCCCCGGAGTGGAGTGGAAAACACAGCACGCAATACTTGGAGACAACGCATGACCCCTGAAGAAATACTGGCTCGAATAGCAGCAGAAGTCGAAGTTTGCCATAATTGTGATCTGCACTATTCCCGTAAGAATGGCGTGCCCGGCGAGGGGCCTGCGGATGCGGACATTATGTTCATTGGTGAAGGCCCCGGCTTCCACGAAAACGAGCAGGGCCGTCCGTTCGTTGGTGCCGCAGGGAGTTTCTTGGAGGAATTGTTGGGCCAGATTGGGATGAAGCGCGAGGATGTTTTCATCGGCAACGTGGTAAAATGCCGTCCGCCCAGCAACCGTGATCCGCAGGCAGACGAACTGGCGGCTTGTGCCTCCTATTTAGATCGCCAGATTCAAGCCATCAACCCGAAGGTTATTGTGACGTTGGGCCGTTTTTCGATGGCGAAATTTTTACCCAACGCCAGGATCAGTCAGGCACACGGCCAATCTATGCAGGTTAGAGGCCGCTTGATTGTGCCCATGTATCACCCTGCTGCGGCGCTGCACCAACCTTCCCTGCGGGCTGTTATCGAACGAGATTTCGCCCAATTACCAGAGTTGATCGCCCGCGCTGCCGATGCGCCGGAGTATGTGGAAGAGACCCCGAAGGAAACATCGGAGCCGCAGCAATTGAGTATGTTTTGA
>JBDRGC010000450.1:0-18060 GCA_043818215.1 Chloroflexota bacterium
GCGTTTTGAAAAGACAGGTCGAAAATGTGTGAAGAGTATCGTATATTCGTTAGGCAGGATGAGCATCTGGACACCTCTCTTGGTGGGATTTGTCCTAGCTTACCCTGTTTTTTGTTAATGTGCAAATGGACAAAGTCGAGCTGAGAGTATAGAAGGAAACGACAACGAAGCAAATGCCCACACTGTGGGTTGCGTTTCATGGATGGCGATGTGTTGGAAGTGCATCACCGTAATGGTGATAAGCACGACAGCGGATGACAACCTGCTGCTCCTCCACGGCCACTGCCATGATGGAGCCCACCGGTCAGGGTGTCTATGGTAGAGACCCGGATACTGAAGAGCCAGATGATGCGAAAGTTTCATCAGCGCAGCAATCCCTTTGGGAAGTCCGGTTTGGGAGTGGCGGCGGGTTGGGTGACTGCCCCGCCGACCATAACTTGGGCCGCACTCTGCCTTTTGTACCTGCTACTGAGAGAGAATAATCCCCAAATGGTTATGGGTACGGTTCTGAAGACTTGTCATTGTTAGTACAGTTATTAAGGGGCTCGGGAGGTGGATAAGGCAGTTCATTCGATGGCCTCAAAGTATCAAATGGTTCATCAATCTGCTTGGCAAACGCAGTTAATGGTTTAGGGGGGAAGTACTTAAAAATATCCAGTAGTGTGTCTAATGGTCGCACACACTCTGGATCAGTAATATCAAACAACGAGGGGTGCCCAACGCTAATAAAGAGTGGTCCTTTTGCATGTTCATCATATTCATAGGGGGATTGATTAAGGAACATGAGTACTCTTTGGTTTGTGCTGAGATGGATATAATCAGTCTCTACCTTAGCTTTTTCAATCTGATCTGTAGTGGGAGTTTTTGATCCAGTAACGAGAAATCCTTGATATTGCACAAACTTAATGGTTTTTTCTCCATTACCTTTTAGATAGCGTTCCACCTCAACTTCGTAAATTTGGCCTACACCAAAATAATTAGGGTCGGGTTTTGAAGAATCAACATCTCTAGCCATGTTGATGATTTCTCCAGTAGAAATGATTTTACCAATTATTATGGTGCTTGATTCACTAGATAGTTCAGGAATTGATGTGTAAACAACTGGAACCTCATCTATCACGTGGGTAATCACTTCTGGGGTAGTAATGGTTACAGCGGTGTCGCTACCACTGATAACATAATCATCATTATCCGTGGCATAGGATGTCTTACAAGCCACAAGCAAAAGGGAGAGTATGCAAAATACTATTAAAGACAAGATGCAATTCGTTCCAAGTGATTTTAACTTATTCATGATAAGCCTCCTGTATGAGTATCTGTGGAATTTTTGACTAACGATAAATCTGGTTTACGAGTGCAATATCAGGTGATTGTGGTGTGTAAATAGTACTAAAAAAACTCAGAGGAGTGGATTTGTACATCAGAGCAGTGAGAGGATAATCATTGGGGATATGTCCGATGCTCTGACCGTGCCCAACTTCATGCGTAGCAATTCCACGGCGCTGATTAACAGTATAACCATCCTGTATATCATAATAAATATTGCCTAAGACATCTACTTTAACCGTTTCGCTTCCAAGGCAAGAGATAATGGTTTTGCCTCTCCTACCGTCCCCAGCCAGATTATATGTATTGATTACGTTATCGGACGAAATGCTATAGTAAAAATGGGTTAGTGTTTGGGCATTATTCCACTCTGGGATTCCGTCTTCAAAGGCGTTACGCCATAAGCTACCTGAAATTTGGAGCCTGTTACCCCACTTATAAGAAATGTACACATTTTGGCCTGAATTATGTGGCCACCGACAAGGTGGCACATCAATTTCTGGTACACTATTTAGGACAATGGGGAGATAGATGCAATAGTTGTCGGGGCAATCTGAAGCAACTGCCATGCTATAATTATTGAAAAATCTAGCCTCAAGGGATTGATGATTGGCAGCTAACGCTGGAGTCCACGGGTCTACATATGAGATACAAAGCCCCGCAGTTACTAGGGTCAAGGTAATCAAACAAAAGAGTTGACGATGAATTTTCATGTTGGTTCTCCCATATAAATATCTATTTCACACGATTTACTCGACTTTTGCAGCTCTTTAAAAACCCAAGCCCGCCGCGTAGTACAATAGGCCAAGCGATCACGGCAACACTCAAACCCAATGCCGTCCCTGTTCCTTGAAGCCAGTGCTAAGAAGGGTAAAGCCGAGTTATAGGGATAGTATTTCACCAGTCCGCTTCCATCCATTTTGTGGATCATCTGATTGACGGAAACTGGCAGAACAGAAAGCGCATTAGCCAATTCAGAAAGAGCCACCGGGTTTTCGTGGCCTTCTTCTTGCAGTCTGGCAATCATCACCAGGTACATCTGTTCATTTTCGCTCATCTCTTTTATTACATGGCTGGGCATAATATCTGTACCGCCTTTCTTATGTGCGACCATAATATTACCCCTTTTTTTGGGGGTATCAAGTATAAATTAGGAAGTTCCAGATAAATAATCATCCCAAATTACGTGAAGCGTGAAGCGTAAAACGTGATAAGACCCTCCACGCATCCCACTCCACTCCACTACGCTTCGGGGACCATGTCACATTTAACTATGGGACAATTTATTTCCTGGACATTCTTTACATAATTCACGTTTCTTTTCTATTGGACTTTGGACAAAAAACATGGCTGCCGATTTATAGCAAAACTGGGACACGGATTTACACAGAGTACACGGATTCAAGCCGTTTTTTACAAAAATCCGTGCGTATCCGTCTAATCCGTGTACAAAATACTGTTTTTGTAACCCACCATATCGGTATCTGATATGCTCCAATTTTGTCCAAAGTCCAATTTCTAAAAAGCAGGGAATCTTCCAGATTTTTTACAGTGCGACGCCCCCAGCACTTCCACGGTTGCCTTTTTTTGCAATATGTACTAGACTCTGCCAGCAAAGATCTCAGAGAACGCGGACACCTGCACTTTCACCGCAGATGCAAGTGTTCGCGTTCTGTCACCCAAATAAGGAAAGAAATAATGGAATGGCTTGCAGACCCTCGAACCTGGATCGCATTACTTACGCTTACTGCCCTGGAAATCGTACTGGGCATTGATAATATCATCTTTATCTCGATTCTGGCTGGCAAACTCCCCGAAGACCAGCAAGCCCGCGGCCGCAAGATCGGTCTAATGGTGGCAATGCTCACCCGCATCTTGCTGCTGTTCTCGCTGGCCTGGCTGACCAAACTGACCAATCCAATCTTCTTCGTTGGCGCACACAGCGTAGCTGGCCGCGACTTGATTCTCATCATCGGCGGTCTGTTCTTACTGGGCAAGAGCACTGTCGAAATCCACGAGAAGCTGGAAGGTACAGAGGGCGAAGCCTCGGCAAAGGTGAAAGCCTCGTTTGCGGCGGTGATCGTTCAAATCATGCTGCTGGATATCGTCTTCTCGCTGGACTCGGTCATCACCGCGGTTGGCATGGCAGACGAGTTGGCTGTAATGGTCACTGCCGTGGTTGTCGCCGTGATCATCATGCTATACGCCTCCGGGCCTATCAGCGACTTCGTCAACGAGCGTCCCACCCTCAAAATTCTGGCGCTGAGTTTCCTGCTGCTCATCGGTGTTTCTCTGATGGCCGAGGGGCTGCACTTCACCATTCCCAAGGGCTATACCTACTTCGCAATGGGCTTTTCGTTCTTCGTCGAAATACTCAACCAGCGGCTCAGGTATCGCAAAGCAGACCCCATTAAATTGCGTCAGGCTTATGTAGAAGAAATTACTGAGTAGTCTTCCCGTATCTATTTTGACAATGTCACATTTCAAATGCAGTGTCATTGCGAAGCAGCTTTACCGCTGAAGCAATGACATCCTTGCCAAGTGCGAGATTGCTTCGCTCCGTAAACTCCGCTTGCAATGACATTTCGCTAAGCAGAGTCAAAAACATTATCGTAGCATTCCGTATTACGAAAGCGACATAAAAAAAATGAGTTCATCAGACACCCCTAAACCTGGCAAAGAACCGCTAACCCGCGCCATCCGCGCAGTGATCAACACATTGGTAGTGTTCATTGTGGCGTCAGTGGCAATTTTGGGCTGGGATCGAATTGTGAACGGGCCGATCAGCCTGAATTTTGGGGAATCCATTCCCGCGGGTGATGCGGCTACCCCGACCTCGCAGGCGGCAACACCCGCGGAGGTGCAAGTTGGTCTGCCACCCTGGAACCTGGGTGCCACCCTGCCGGATTCCCGCATCACCCGCGCCGTCATGCTGGATACCAGTATCCCCACCCGCCCCCGCGTAGACGTGATCACCTACACCGTTCAGACTGGCGACAGCCTATTCAGCATCGCGGACGAGTTCGGACTCAAGCCGGAAACCATTCTGTGGGGCAATTTCGATGTTTTGGAAGACAACCCTCATCTGCTGAAAACCGACCAGAATCTGAAGATTTTGCCTGTCAACGGCACGTACTATCAATGGGACGAAGATGACCATCTAGACCAGATAGCTTCGTTCTTCGAAGTCGAGCCGCAAGCCGTGTTGGAATACCCCGGCAACCGATTCGACCTGACCGAGGCAACACTCGAAAACCCAGGCATAGAACCCGGCACCTGGCTGATCGTCCCAGGCGGCAAACGCGCCATCAAGGATTGGGGACCACCCGCCATCACCCGCTCCAATCCGGCCTCGGCAGCATATTACGGCGCCGGACACTGCGGAGCGGTCTACGAAGGGGCCATCGGCATCGGCACGTTTGTCTGGCCGACCACCAGCCGCCAAATTTCCGGCTACACTTACGATCCTGGGGTGCATCCGGCTATCGATATCGGCGGGCAGGTTGGCAACGCCATCTACGCGGTGGACAACGGGGTGGTGGTCTATGCGGGTTGGAGCGATTACGGCTATGGCTACCTGATCGTGATCGACCACGGCACCGGCTGGCAATCGGCCTACGCCCACCTGAGCGCAGTCGGTGTGGGCTGTGGGCAAAGCGTGTTTCAGGGCACGATGATCGGTGGTTTGGGCAGCACAGGCAGATCATCGGGGCCGCACCTGCACTTCGAGTTGGTGTACAACGGGTCCAAGGTCAACCCGATGAATTTTTTGCAGTAACTCCTCACTCTTCACGTTTCACGCTTTCCACATTAGAATGGGCGCATGACTATCGAAAACTTTGACGAAACTCACCCGACACCGGTCGGGAACGGAACACAAGAAACCGAAGCACCTCCAAGACGCAAGCGCGTTTCCTGGATTTGGTGGTTATTGCTTGCCATTGTGATGATTATTGGCGTGGTGGCGTTGAGCGGTTTGTTGGGCTATCAGAGAGGTATCACGCAACGCACCAGCTTCGAGGCCACACAGGTTGCCCAGACACTTGGCGAACAGTTCGAACTCGGTGTACAAGATATAGAAGCCAAACGTTACGAGGTAGCCCGTAAGCGTTTCGAGTATGTGATCGAACTAGAGCCTGGCTATCCCGAGGCGGTCGACAAGCTGGCCGAGGTGCTGCTGATTCTCAACGTGACAGCTACGCCAACGCCGGCACCAACCCCAACGTTAGTTCCCATCACTCCCACCCCTGACCTGCGCGGCGAGGCCGAACTCTTCGCTCAAGCGGAAGATTTTGTCGCCAATCAGGAATGGAGCAACGCCATCGAAACCCTGGAAACCCTGCGCAAGAAAAACCCGGCGTACCAGGCTATTGATGTGGATGGGATGCTGTATCTCTCTCTGCGCCAACGAGGCGTAAAGAAGATCAGTGAGGGTGAGCTGGAGGGCGGCATCTACGATTTGACCCTCGCCGAGAAGTTTGGACCTCTGGACACCGAGGCCGATAGCTGGCGTACATGGGCGCGTTACTACATCACCGGGGCCAGCTTCTGGGAAGTGGACTGGGGGCAGGCAGTGTACTACTTCGAGCAGGTCGCCCCGATGTACCCCAATATGCACGATGGCTCCGGCTGGTTCGCTTCCCAACGCTATCTGGAAGCCATGCTTAATTATGCGGAGTGGTTGGAAGAACAGAAGGATTGGTGTCTGGCAGAGGAACAATACATCAAAGCCTACGAGTATTCCGGCGACTCGGATTTGGAAGAAGTGATCGAGATTGTGGCTGATAAGTGCCGGTAGAGCAGAGGGCAGAGGGCAGAGGGTAGAGGGCAGAGGGTAGAGGGCAGAGGGTAGAGGATGCAACAAATGTTGTTTTCCTCTGTCATCTGTCCTCTACCCTCTTTTTTTAGAGCATATTCTCTCGGAGGTTAAAAATGTTCGACAAAACATATCACCCAACCTTATCTGATGCCAGCCAGTGGCGAGCGGCAAATGACGCTAAAAGTGTAAGAAATGGTGTAGTAGCGGCGCTTATGCTGCTGGTTTTTCTTTGTGCAGCTTGCCAGAGTTCAGCGGCCCCGGAAAATGCTGCAATTTCCCCCACCCACGAGATTGTGCCTACTTCTACTGCGACCCTGGAGCCAACCCCCACACCTACTTCTACGCTCACCCCTGAACCTACTTTAACTCCCACACCAACCCTGACCCCTGTGCCTATATTGAGTCTAGATGGCTTGGAGCTAATTTGGGGGATTGACTATGTAAAGGCTTCGTTTTTACCAAATCAAACTGAAGGTGTGACCCGAACTGTCTTAACCAAAGATATAGTTAGTGGATTAGATGGAGTGTCCCTTTTGCCGTGGGTAGAAGACGATCTAACAATATCCACTAGAGATTCAAATGGAAACCTTTTTTTACCTCATCCTGATATTATTGGGGTACAGGGGGCTGAAGATTTAATGTCTTTTGACCATATTGATGCTGATGGGTTTGCTGTTTTTACTGATACTGTCGAAAACCATCAAATCCTTCCTGCACAAATACGTGTGCAAGAAGGATTTGATGGTGATGTTTTATTGGCTGCTGAATCTACTGGGGAAAATGAGAAGATCGTACGGGTTGTGGTGTGGTTGCCAGATGAGAGTATGTATATTTATGTAGTGAGTGATGATTCTGTGACGCATGGTCAGTGGACAATAACAAATGATGGTGCTTTGCGTGATGGTGCTGGTACTCCTTTGGATGGTTGGCAAGTTAAGGATAGTGTGCGGGTGGAAATTATGCAAGGTCCTAGTGCAGCAGAAATAGAAGCAGTATTAGGGAATACAACAATGGGCACATTTTATTTTCCTTCTGAAATGTATGTAGATGCGAAGCAAATGATAACAAGATTGACAGATATGCAGTTAGACAAAGTTTATCAGGAATATGAACTAACAGGGGAAAATTTAGTTGAGTTACAGTATTGGTATAAAGGTACGGGATTAGATATTTGTGGGAGGGTTGATCATGATAATCACACAATTATTCCACTCTTTGCCATAAGTAGTGATGAAAATTTGAAAGATATGTGGAGACAACAGTACGATAATGATGTTTGGCATGATCGTACAGGTAGGAGGGCAATTACAACGATACTTGATTACTATGAAGGAGGTTATATTTATCTCTTTGTTCCAGGAGAAGGGGTAGACAGAGGGCCCACCTTTGGTGATGGGACTCCACTTGAAATTGATGGTCATTTGGAGAAGGTTACTCCTGAAAATGTCGCAGAATTGATGAAAATATTGGGTCAACTATCTGAGTAGTTTTTTTAGATTTGTGTATTACCTTTTTTTCAAGACGTGATGTGACATTCTTCACTCTTCACGCTCCACCCTCTTCTGCCCTCTGCCTTCTACCCTCCGCCCTCTACCCTCTCCTTCACGGCTCATCAGGGTAATAGTGATACACCGCCCGGTCGGGGAATTCCGCCATGACCGCTGCATTCGACTTGGGGCCGCGGCTCCAGATGAATATAAAGGGGGTATCCAGAAATGGGTCAGCCAATTCCAGCAGCACGCCATATTCCCGCCAATTCTGCGTATGCACAATGACCAGCGCCGGAGTCATGGCTTGTGCTTCGGGGGTCAGAAAATGCTCCAACTGCGAGCGCTGGATGCCGAACATCCCCCGCATTCCTCCAACCCGTTCGGGTGTGTAGAAAATGAAATTGCCCGCTACCAACACCGCCACCAATGCAGTGACCGCCAGCGGTCGGGCGCGTCGCCAGCCAGCGTATTTTTGCCTCGCCTCCCTGAGTCTCGCCGGCCACCCGGCCAGCCACGCGATTCCGGTCGCGGTCAGCAACGTCAGGCTGTACAAAGCCTCGTAGTAATAGCGCGGGCCGAACAGCCAGGCCCCCACCCAATAAGCCATGTACAGCAATACCAACACCGGAAACACACTCACCAGGGGCCAAACCTTACGTTCCCGGCGCACAGCCCACAACCCAAAGGGCAGAAACAACCCCGAAATCTTCCCCCAACCGAACAGGTCGCTGTACCCGGCGTTGAACCCAAAAGCAGTGTTGAAGCGCGCCAATGCCCAATTATGCCCCTGCTGTGTGACCCCGTAACCCTGCCCGAACCCAAACTTGTCGTACTCCCACCACAGGGTATACGGGTTCAGCAGCGGGTCGCCCGTAACGGCATACTGCCACACAAATTGCAGGCTTCCCACCAACAGGGCGATCACTCCCACGGTTAATACTCTTTTGCGGATTCTTTGGGGACCGTGCGCCAATAGAACGATACCGTGAATCCCGAAGGGAATTGCCACCCCCAGCGCGGTGAGTGGGCGGCTCACTGCCAGCACCCCGAGGGTGAGTCCCGCGGTCAGGGTTGGCAGCCATCCCGGAAGGGAGTCCCGCTCCCCCACCGCATCCAGCCAGGAGACTGCGAACCCCGCCGAGAGCACCAACCCCCAGGGATGCGAGAGCAGCGTCCCTGAATTCATCAAAAAGAAGGGTGAAGTGACTGTCAGCCCCGCGGCCAGCAGGCCCACCGTCTCCCCCAGGGTTTTCTTACCCAGCCGGTAAGTCAGCCACACGCCCAGCCCGGCCAACAGGGGATTGACCAACCAACGCAGTCCCAGCCGTTCGCCAAAAGACAACACTACCGGCCATCCGATGGGGTACTTGCCAAAACGCTGGCCGTCGAAGTCCACCACAAAAGGAATCAGAAAACTCTTGGGTTCGGGCGGAGATGGGAGAGTCAACTCTCCCCCCGCGATAGCCTGCGCCTGCCATACATAAGCGAACTCATCTTCGAGGTGTGCCATTCCCTCGAAAATATTAACAGAAATCCAGGCCGTAATGGCGACGGCGAGGAGGGAGATGAGGAGGGCGAGTTTATCGGGGCGGGACATGGGGATTGGGGATTGGTAGATTGGGAATTGGTAGATTGGGAATTGGTAGATTGGAGATTGGGGATTGGTAAATTGGGGATTGGTATATTGGAAGTCAACGAATTACGCCGAGTGCGATTACCAACTTACCAATATACCAGTGTACCAATCTACCAATCTACCAGTGTACCAACCTACCAACTTACCAGTTTTCATGCGCCAATTGCTTTCAAGGCTTGCAGTGCTTTCTCGTGCAGCACTCCGTTGGAGACGCAAATGCCGCGGTTATTCGCCAGCGTGCGCCCGCGGGTAAAGTCGAGGGGCTTACCGTCCAAATCGGTGGCGCGGCCGCCCGCCTCTTCGATCACCAGCGCTCCGGCAGCCTGATCCCAGATTTTTTCGCGGTAATCGGGGCGTTGAGCGGAGAGCAGCCGCAGGTAGAGTTCACCCTGCCCGGCCGCGAGCACGGCGTACTTGGCCTGACTGTCCATGCGGACGGGGGCCGCCTGCACGCCCAAAGCCTCGGCAAAGTGGTCGATCTTCCCCACATTGGTATGCCCAGACTCGAATGAGCGCAGTATGCGGGCTTGGGAAGGGTCGCTCTGCGGGGAGACATGAATTTGGGTAAACTGGGCTTCCCCGTCGATGGGAGTGACCCACGTCCCCTGACCGCGGGCGGCGATGATAATCGCTCCCTCGCCTATCCCCTCACCCCTAGCCCCTCTCCCGAGGGGAGAGGGGGACTCTTGCTCCCTCTCCCCTTGGGAGAGGGCTGGGGTGAGGGTTGAGATGAGGGCAGAAGCGTCCAGGTTTGGGCAGCCCAACACACCGACTTGCACATCCCCATCCACCACCAGGGCCAGAGCCACGGCGTATTGATCGCCGCGCAAGAATCCTTTGGTGCCGTCGATGGGATCGAGCGTCCAAAAACGCGGAGCCGATTCCGCCGAGCCGCGGTCGATCCATTGGCAGACCGATTCGGGGGTAGCTCCGGGGGCGAATTGGCCGACAAAATGGGTGATATGTTCGAGCGTTGGGCGTGCCCCCGGGGTGCGGAGTGCAGCAGAGTCTTCTTCGCCGATCAGCGGGTCGTCGGGGAAATGTGTTTCCAACAAAGAACCCACCAGAGCCTGCGCGGCAAAATCCGCCACAGTGACCGGTGAGCGGTCGTCCTTGGTCAGGGCGGGAGAAACCATCTCGGCCTGCACATATTTCACCAGCAGGGAAGCCTGCCCCACAGCGTGGATGGCGAATTTAATTTCGGGGGAAGTGGTGTTTAGCATAGAGTGTTCCTTGAATTAATGAACGACAAACATGGAGCATGATCGCTGACTGACGACAGCCGTTTGTCATTGATGGTCAACCCTAAGCAGTCGACCATCGGCAGTCAAACGTCATATCCCTAGGAGAGTACTGAAAAAACCCCTACTCTAAAAATTCCCCTGAGCTGATGCCCCACTTTAGGCTAAATAATGGCAATTTTAAGGGAACGCGTGTGCAAAAATGGTCATTTTTCGCACTTGGTCCCCACTTACGAAGAAAGGCCATTCTGAGAAGGGGCTTTTTCAGAGGTCTCCTAGTATATCGTTACGAATACGTTGGCAGAGACTCGGATGAATCCAAATATCGTTTCGGCTTTCTATCGTTGCCAGGAGTTCAGCAAAGCCTCCGGCAAACAAGTGTCCACCCCGGTATGCCTCCACCAGAACACCCAAAGTGCCGATACTTGCTAGCCCCATTCGTTCTGCTACGGCACGCGCATAGATTTCATCTAGCAACAAAGGAGTTTGGTGTTCCCAGGCCAGAGCGATCGCTTCTATCTCTCCCTTGCCCAACCGAATGTCCCCAATCAGAGCTGGGGGTATTTTCGACACGTTCGTAGTTTGCCACCCTGCATTGTCGAGAAAAACTTGGAGCACGTCCGCGTCAGGATAGCCACGCATTTGCCCTACCACAACAACTTCATGGTAGACGGCCCGTGGAATCAGCACATCATCATAAAGTGTAGACAACAAGTGCAAATGATTCAACTTGGCAAGGGCGATGAGGGGACCCGAATCTGTTACTGCGATCATTGGTTCAGATCTTGTTCAACATAATGTTCATCGAAATGAGGAAGTGCGCCTCGCTGTCGGGCTTCTTCCAATAAGACGCGTTTGGAAATACCCACCAGATCAGCCACATATCCCAAAGACCCTGCACCTTGCTGATAAAGAATCAATGCGCGCTGTAGACGATATGTCTCCAGCCCCAGACTCAAGATTTCTAACAAGGTGGCCCGATCATTCAAGTCCTGTGCCCACGCTTTCGGTACATCTAATTGAAGAGAAACAATTTCATTCATCTGCTTTTCTCGCTTTGAACAACTAACACTGGAAACCTATGTGACTGAATTATACTCTACCACCCCCGTTAAATCATACGGCATGGCGGTTATCGTCTTTCGTCAGGGCGGGAGAAACCATCTCGGCCTGCACATATTTCACCAGCAGGGAAGCCTGCCGCACGGCGTGGATGGCGAATTTAATTTCGGAGGAAGTGATGTTTAGCATAGAGTGTTCCTTGAACAAGATTTCTGATTCCTTTGTAATCGTTCACCCCCTGGTGAAAGCTGCTTACATAGAACACGGATTGCGCGGATCAGGCGGATTTACGCGGATTTTATTTTTAAAGAATCCGCGTCAATCCGCTGTATCCGCGTCACACCTGCACTCACCTGCACTGCGTTCCGGCGCAAGTATGCCGCAGGTATAAGTGTCCGCGTTCTATTTCACCATAGGGCTGAACACTTATATTCCTTTAGTGCCGCCCCAACGTCACCGCGATGCCCAGATGGTCTGAAGCTGTGCCGGTGGTGATGGCGAAATCGCTGGCGTGGAAGTCGGGCGTATACCAGATATAATCAATGCGCTCGAAGAGGTCATAAGCTGGCCAGGTGTAACCTTCGCCGGTGCCCAGTTCAGCAAAGGCATCCAGCAGACCGGCCTCGCGGAACAAGCCCATCTCCGGCGAGTTGGGCCAGGAGTTCAAGTCGCCCAGGATGACAGCGGCCGGCCGGCCGGCCCAGAAGTCGAGCACTGTGGATACCTGGTGGATATGGATATCATGGTCGACTTCGACGGAATGCAAATGGGTAGCAATCACCAGCAATTCCTGTCCATTGCCGGCATCGATCTTGGCCCAGAGATAGCCGCGCTCCATGGGGCCGTAGTCCTGCGGCAGGATGCCGTTGCCAGAATCCACGATGGGGTAGCGGCTCAGGATGGCATTGCCCCAGGCTGGGTCCGCGGCCGGGCCGAAGATGTACGGCATCCCCAGTCGCTGCGACAGCCAGGGGAGCATGTCGAGCGAGCCGTTTATGTACCATCCCCGCGAGATTTCCTGGAAGGCCACCACATCGGGCTGCTCTCGCTCGATGGTTTGAGCCAGAGCTTCCATTCCCAGAATCCCGTCGGTATCGAAGCCCTGATGCAGATTGTAGCTCATGACGCGTAGCGGCCATCCGCTCCCTGTCACCGGTTGCGGGGCGCGCCAGGTGATAAACGCTGCCAGCGGCAGGGCCAGTAACGCCAGCGCAACCCCGGTCGCCAGTCGTCCGGGGGTGTTCATCGGCTCCGACTCTTCGATGTGCAAGTTTGCCGTCGCACCCAGGGCACACAGGCCCATCACCACTGCCGCGGCGTAGAATAGGAGTATATTGTCCAGCGGCAGCCCCAGACCGTAATTGGCGTAGTAGACAAATGACAGGCCCGCGAACAGAAACATACCCAGGCCGTGGGCGACACTCGTACGCCACAGGCCGGGACGGTCAGGGCGGGATTGCTGCACCAGCACCAGGGTCAGCAGGCCGGCGGAACTGACCTGGCCCAGGATCACTCCCAGGGCTGCGCCCCATGCCCCAAACGCGCCCAGGGCCAGGGCTGTCAGCAGTCCCAATCCCAAAAGCAGGGTCAGCGGCCAGGGCTGCCGCTTGGGTCGGATTACAAGTCTGGTCGCCAGCGCTAACCCCAGCACATTGCCCAGCACAATCGTCCCGAAGGCCAGCGCTGGCTGCCAGCCGGTCAGCGTGGTTAACAGTCCTATGTTCTGAAAGATGAGAGCTTGCAGGAAGAGGAACGGTCCCAGGGCTAAGAATGGCAGGCTGTTCAAAATACTTACGTCACTGGCGGGCGGAGTTGGTTCCCGCCACACGCTCCGGTACAGCCAAGTCAGTTGGACGAGCACCAGCGCCAGCACGGTGAGATTGGTCAGGAGGCCGGGCTGCCAACTCAGGTCGTAGGTGCCGGCAAAGCCGTGGATGGCGGTGTCCAGTGCCAGGCCCAGGAGCAGACCCAGGGCATAGGTAGCGGTTCCCCTTTCCCGCTGTCCCCGGACATGCCCCAGGTAGACCGGCAGGAAGAACAGGAACAAGACCGTGCCGGCCACGGTCAGGAGCATGTCCAGGCGCGGGTTGGTGGAGAACTGCTCCGCCAGACGCAGCAGGGCTACGCCGCCGGTCGTGAGCAGGAGCGTGGCCCGAGGCCGCAGCAAACGCCGCACGGCCGCGGCCAGAAAGGCCGTCAGGAAGACGCTCAACGCGTAGAGGCCCATGTTTATCTCGCTGATACCGGGCTGTTCGCCATATTGGTAGACGATCAGCGGCAGCAGCACGCGCAGGGTCTGCAAGCCAAAAAGCATTGTCAGGGCTGGCAGTCCCAGGGTGATGGCAGGTTGCCAGCGGGTGGGTGAGTTGTTAGTCATGGTGTACATTCCTTTAAGGACGTGGCAAACCCCGGCTATAACTTGAGCGTAACATACCAAACTATAACTTATATTCCTGAAAACTCCGGAAAACTTTTTGAGCCATTTTTTACCCCCACATACAGGGTTTTGCTCGCCTGCGTCCGTGTATATGGGGGGTGCGAGTAGCCGTTTTAGACTTTTCTAGAGTTTTCAGTATATTCGTTTTGACACCAAAATTTGCACCCGGTTTTTACTGGGCATTGATAACAGAGCGTTTTTTTACATATCAGTGCTGCCAAGTCCAAGATAGCGAAATTAATACTGATATAGTCATTAGAGGCAAGAATAATCGTACAAGCTAGATTCTGGATGTAGGGGTCATCACGAACATCAGCCAATTTGCGAGGGCCGAAATATCTCTCTAAAACCCTTGCCATATTTACATCAAGCAAGGGGCGAGGCTCCTTTAAATTGAATACTGCAATGGCGTTCGCAATATATTGACCTACACCAGGCAAATCCCTAATTTCATTGTAATCGTTGGGGAATTGCCCTCCTCTATGCACCATATCGTTTGCTAGTTCTCGTAAAATCTTTGCTTTCTGTTTCCAAAGGCCGAGAGGATAAAGAAATTGGTGCAAGTCTTCTTGATCTGATGTTGATAACTCTTTCCATGATGGGAATTGCGTATAAAATTTTGGCAAAAACAATGCGACTGTGTCTGCTCGTGTGCGTTGTAAGAGAATTTCCGCTACAACCTTCTGGTAAAGTGTAGCTGTTTCTTCTCTCCAAGGATACTGACGACCATTATAAGCATACCAATCGAGAAGAAATTTGACAAATACTTTTATCTCCTGGTGAGAGGGGAGTGTTGGAGTTTCTTTTTCCGTCCACTTATCTCTTGCGTGCCTCTTGGGGCGAAACATCCTATTGCCCATTCTTTAAAGTTATAAGAATTTCAGAAAATGTGTCCTTGTATCTGAGTATTGTTTGTCGTAGTGCCAGACTTGTGTCGTCGTTAAAAAGAAATTCTCTTCCTCTATAGTGGAAAAGAAGACCTTCTTCGCGAGATTGCGGACTACCATGGGCCAGGGCATTACGAGGAGCAAGTACTTCTGCTGCATAATCTCCGATTCTTTCTCTGCATCTCAATTTGTTGTGGTATTTTCTCAAGCGATTGTAGTTTTGCCAACGCTTATCACTATCACATAGATCGAGCATCTTGGCAGTTTCCGGATTTTTATCAAAAGCATCGAGTAGACCCTTAAAATCTATATTCTGTTTTACTGCTCCCTTGTAAAATTTTTCGAATACTGTTTTTTGTTGTTCGGCTGGCAAACCGGCCATTCCGAGTTTGATTATTTCATCAAGCCGATGATTCAGTTCCCCCACCTCAGCCATTACGATTCCCCGCATGTTTTCCAGGTCAAGAATCTTTCGAATAGACTGGCGTCCTACTGCCAGGATTTGTGTCAAGATATCACTTCGACTAGAAACAAATACCCCCCCTATTTGCCTTTTGCGTATTGCATCCCATAAATCACTAACATTGAGAGAAGTGTAGAAGATCACTTCTGTATATATTGCGTTAGCTCGCAATTCAGCTATGAATTCCTGTCCATCTGGGTATTCCTCCAAATTGCGATCGACGATAATCAAATCAAAAGGCGTGTAAGGCGAGTAACTACGAAACTCTTCGGGAGTTGTAACTGTTTTGATATCTGGAGAAAATCCCCATGATAAAACCTCTTGTTGCAGCGGCTCCAAATCTAGCGAGTCAAAATAGACTTCACTGTCATCAAACCAGAGTACAGAAAAACAAAGCCTCACCTTGTCACCTCCACCCTAATTTCCATTCCATTGGGTTGAATTGGCATAGCTGAAATTTGGCCACCCATCTTCTCTGCGATTTCCTTAGCCTGGTAAAGGCCTAAACCTGAACCAGCAGTTGTAGTGATACCCATTTCAAACATCGAATCAATCTCTGGAAGTTCTTTTGACAATCCTTTACCATCATCTATAAAGGAAATTCTGAGAGTGTTTTCCGATATTTTTGAAATCCTTACTGCTAATCTGCGCGCTAGCGCTTTGCTGGCATTGCTTATAATGTTGTCAATCAAAATCGACAACTCTATGCGGCTCGCTTTCATTTTAAAAGCTTCTTGAACGTTATTAGATACATCCAGCTTTAAATTTGCGGCAATGAAATCTTTAGCAACTTTGAGCAGATATTGTTCAAAGAAAGCTGGGATATCTGTTATTTCTTTCTTCGTTCCAGACCGAAAATCAGCTTTTGTGGCAAATTGAGCAACTGCGGCTATACGTTTATTTGCCAATGAAGCCTTTTGCAAGTTATCCAAGATTCCTTGAGATTTTGGAATGTTGCGAAGTGCTTTTATTGCTTTTGCTAAATAATTGTCAACAATAATAGAGTCAAGGTTTATTTGGTGATGGTACGACATCAATTGCGGGACATCCAATGGCATTACCTGCTTCAGAAATAGTGTTTGAGCCCGGTATGTTTCTGTTCCATCTTCAAGCTTACTTATTTGTTCTTCTTTCTCGACGACTTCCAATCGTAAATCAGCCGCTTCGACTTTTGCAACCCTGGCTTCCTCTTCCTTTTCATCAATCAGCTTTCTGAATTTTGAAAGGCTTTTTGTCAAGTCAGCATCAACTTTTCCAGGCTCATAACCCTCTATGTTGGCTATAAGACTCTTTACTTCTTCTTGTCTACTTTCATAAATCTCCTCCAGTAGGGCAGGATTAAACCAGAATTTAATGATCCGATCAGGGGATGAACCGATTAGGGTCATTATAGATAGCACAATTCGCTGTTTCTTACGTTCCCATGATTCCGTATATCGTTCTGGTGTTTTATCCCAATCAAGACCTTCACTTTTGTTTAAATCTTGCCGAATTGATTCTGGTACACTATCCCAACCAAGACCCTCAACAACAAACCTTTCCAACTTGCGGAGCACGTCAATAAAAAGATCTTTGCGAAGTTGATCAAAAGCATCTGTCTTTATCAAGCCTTCCCGGCTTGAGATAGGCGCGAATCGCTCATCGTTGCTAGTTATCTCGATCCGACCCACTACATCACGGCTACTTAGATATCTGGCTGTACCTTGGGTCTTTCTAACATCTAGTCCCAACCAATCATCGCTTCGATCCCCGTATGGAGCAACACGGAAACCATTTAGAAATAGGAAAATTGACCCAAATTCAACAGAGCGAACACCAGTTTGTCTCTTAAAGTAAGCTTTTTTATATGGATTGAGATAGTAGATTATCGTGTAAACCCCTCTGAGCAAAGGGTAAGAATCGTTACGTTCTACAAGATCGAAAACCTTATCTCCCTCATGATACAAGACAACCGATAGTGTTTCAGCGTCATCTGAAATTTTAGCTTCAATATATGTGGTTTTGAATTTCAGTTTCTCGAATATCTGATTCTGTATTTCCCCAGTAATGCGATCAGGGTAACTTTTACCAGCGTCCGTTTTTTCAAAAGTAGGAACAGAAAGATTTATTTTGAATTGATCACGTGAGAATAGCTGATTTGGGTTTAGGAATTTCTCCAAAGATGTCTTGAGTTCTCTAAGCTTGGCACGATTCCAGGTACTCCTCAACGATGAGATAACCAAGACAGTCCCGGTTTCTGGGAATTCAGGGATACCGGCCAACTGAGCAGCTTGCCCATCACTGATTGAAACAGCATCTAGAGGTATTTCTTGAATCGTGAGATCTTTCTCACCTTCTTTTTCAAAATCGTGCCATCGAATTCGCATATGAAAAAGTTCGCTGCCGTTTCTCCGTGTCAAAAGGTCAAGTTGCTTTCCCAACCTATCACAAGAAAACCTGCCAATTCCCTTGTTTCCAGCTAAATAAGCCCCTCTTTCTTGTTCCAAGAATATTTTTTCAGAATATGCAATATTAAGCCATTTGTCTTCGATGTCGATGATATCCATCCCAATCCCTTCATCGGCAATGATGATTTGGCTTGATTCTGTTGTTACCCCCTCTGGTGAAAAATCCGTAAATCGCACCAGAACCCCATCAGATTCTGCATCAAGGCTATTTTTCACTAATTCAACGATTGCAATATTATCATCGTTGATCAG
>JBDRGC010000451.1:0-2937 GCA_043818215.1 Chloroflexota bacterium
CATGGCTATCCCGCCCTCGCCGGCAATTTCGCCTCGATGGTCGCAAGCCGGCTGTCAATGTTCCGTAGGTCTCGCTGGTTTTCCTCTTTTGCGGTCTCACGTTTCTGGTCCATCCCTTCCACAACATTTTTCAGTTCATCGATCTTTGTTATGATGCGGTCCTCCATCTTTTCGGCCTCTTTCCGGGGTAGAAACACGGTTATACCATCGGATCGATACAGGCGCTTTTTAAGGTCAGCCACCGAGGATCTTTGGACACTCAATACAATCCCCAACAACGTGATCAACCCGCCCCCGGCGATAACCTCGGTCCATCCAGACATGATATTATCTATCCTCCTATCACGTAAAAGTATAAAACTTCCCTACCTGCTTAATCATCGCCACAAAGGGCAGTTCACCCTTATAAGTCTCAATCTGCTCAACCAATACCATCGAACTCGTAAATAAAACATGCCGCTCATTGTCCAACTGGAATTGTAAATGCAAACATGGCAATGACTTGTGATATTTACTGGGTGTCAGCCGATACCCTAACACCAGGATTTCTTTATTGAACACCTCCGTAATCCTGATTTTTTCACCATCCAGAGGACAATGTTCTTTAGCAAAATCGCTGAACCGCTTTTTCGTTTCAGGCACAACGTACTCTTGCCTCCAGGCCTTCAATCTGTAAATACGTCTTTAGGTTGTGTGCATTCGCCCATCGCAACCATCCCTTCGTAGAGGCAAGAGATGCCCTGTATTGATCTATTGTGATCTGCCCCTTGGCCAACAGCCACGGCAGGGCTTTTAATCGTTTTTTGACTCTCTTGGCAGTTCTTTTCCTCACCAGGATATATTTCGGGAAGTGTCGATACCCGAGGAAGTCAACACCCCTTGAAACAGGAAAGAGGTCGCACTTACTCAGGGTCATCCGCAGTCTTGTCAATACAAAATCCTTAATGATCTGCATCATATCGTTGAGATATCCTTTGTCGTCATGGAACACGCAGAAATCGTCGCAATATCTGATGTAATTCTTTACGTGCCATTCGTGTTTCAAAAATTGATCCAACTCATTCATATAGAGATTCCCGAACCATTGGCTGGTGAAGTTGCCGATGGGGACATTCTTCCCGCCTGGGAATGAGTAAATAATGTTTTTGATGAGCCATAACGTATCCCTGCACTTGAGTTTTCTTTGAACCAGGTCATATAAAATATCATGATCAACAGACGGATAAAACTTGGAGATATCCATCTTCAGGCAGTATTTATGTTTACGCACAAGCTCCATAGTCCTTTTACTCCCAGCATGAATCCCTTTGCCCTTTCTGCAGGCGTACGACTCGTGTATAAACATGGCATCCCATATCGGCTCTATGACATTCATGAGCGCGTGCTGAATGACCCTGTCCGGATTAAACGGTAAAATATAGATGGTACGTTCTTTTGGCTCATAAACGGTTTTCTCTTTATAGGGTGCTGTGGTGAACGTCTTATCAATCAAACCCTTCTGTATCCCGAACAGATTATCATCAAACCCTGCGTCAAACCGCTTGATGGTATCTTGCCACGTTTTTCCCTTCCGGGCCGCCTTATAGGCTTCATAGAGGTTGTGGATATCGGTTATCTGGCCCCAAAGGTTTCCGTGTCGCTTCATCTTTTAATGGCCTGGAGAGTTTTCGGCCCTTACCTACTAACTCTCCCTGCCCTCCGTCATGTATTTTGCTCCGAGGCCTGTAGCCCCGAAACATGGCCGGTAGGTCCAGCCAGGAGTTTCGCTCATCAAACCCTGTATCCGCGCACCCGCGCCCGCCGATATTCGTCTTCGTATTCCAGCGATAGTTATTCGCATTACGACACCGGGACCTGCAATTCGCCTCATTATTCCAATTACCGCCCGCCAGCAGCCGCGCGACCTACCAGCCGTGATAGCGCGCCTGCGGCGCGCCCGTGATACGTGATATAGTGACATCGTTATTGTGGCTCCGCGCACCCGCGCCCGCCGAAAGGCGTATTCGTACCCCAGCGATAGAGAAACGCATAACGACACCGGGACCCGCAATGCTCCCCATCAGCCCAATAACCGCCCGCCAGCAGCTGGGTATTTGCATAGCCATTAGTGCCAAAAGTATAGAAACTCCCTTTGGCTCCAGCTAAGTCAATCCATCCTCCAACGGTTCCGTCATCGAGCTTAACAGATGGTGTAATCAGCCACTGATTCAACGCCCCACAGCAATCCTCGCAGCCGATGTTAGATATCATCCGCCTGGCCCCCGTATCAGAATGTCCGCCAGTTGTCACCGGATCAGCAGAATCCACAATATTGGTTTCCTCGTTGCTGCCCGCTGCAATCAACTGAAACTCAATGTCAGTCAAAAGCCGCTTTTTAACCGCACCGAAGTCGTCAACGAAGTCCATCCAATCCCGAGTGTCTGATATCGTGCCACCATTGACGGACACAGTAGATGCACCTGTACCACTTGCCAGATAAATATCTACCCAGACCTGAGCTGCATCACTCCAGACCATCCCGGCAGGCTCGCATCGTGGCCTGTGCTTCAAATCCCATACTGATTGAGGCAGGATACTGTTTGCCGTATAATCGGTCAGGGTATGGCCTGCTATCGTTCCAACGTTGACACATAGGGTGTGAAACCCGCCGATCTTACGGGATGTGTTCGCATCATAACCAGCCGGATAGGTACTGGCCAACGATATAAGAAACACCAATGCCCCCGCGTTGTCACATGCGTAGACGTAATAATCTTTCCCAGCCGCCACAGCCCCAGTGTCCAGATTCGCTCCGGTACTCAGATCCGTGTCCGTGTCAATGTAAAACCATTTGCTGTTGATGAGCAGCGGGATGCGATTGCTCCCCTTGACCGTCACTTCATCGGCGTCTTTATACTCGATAATCCGGTCCCGCTTATTAAGCATGAAATTAGCGAC
>JBDRGC010000452.1:0-2484 GCA_043818215.1 Chloroflexota bacterium
CTCATCCACGCCGGCAACATCCGTCGCATCATCATCAAGAATAAAGACGGCAAGACGATCATGGAAATTCCATTGACCATCGGCGTGGTCGGCGCGGTCCTGTTGCCCACGCTGGCAGCGGTGGGGGCCATTGCCGCCCTGGTTGGCGAAGCCACAATCGTGGTGGAAAAGGTCGAGAAGTAATTCATAGAATTCCTATGCAACGTATCCGCCTTGCCCTGGTGTTTTTCTCTGTAGCGGTGGCCTTTCATCTCACTTGGTATTCCCTGATGTGGGTCAAATTGGCGGGGAGCCCCGGCGGATATGAAAGTACGGATTTCCGAGGTCTCTATGTAGCCGGGCGTCTTGTGCACGCTGGTCATCTTTCTGATCTCTATGATCTAGAACTTCAGTACAATTTCCAAACGAATTATTTCGGTGTTTTGTTTAATCTGACCGATTTGTTGTCGTTTAACCATCCTCCTATTCTTATCCCAATCCAGGCGCTTCTCTTTAGTGAGAATTATTCAGCTTCCTATTGGAGATGGTGCATTTTCCTGACCATCCTCCTGGTGGAGAGTTCTACGCTCATCGCCCGGCTGTTGTTAATCAGAAAGTGGGATCGGGTATCTACCGTGGTGGCTGTCCTGGGATGGTTATTGTTCTATCCAGCCTTTTTGAGCGTCTTCAAAGGACAGGATACAGCCCTGTTGTTATTGGGAGCCACGATTTGGTTATATGGTTTACTGACGGGTAACGACCGGCTGGCGGGTTTAGGGCTGGCGCTGACGACCATCCGGCCGCAGATCGCGCTTGTGTTGGCAATTCCATTCCTTTTCAAACGCAGACAAGTCTGGTGGTGGTTTTGCTTTGGTGCATCTCTGCTGGTCATCTACTCCGTCGCGATGCTTGGCCCGCAGGGTACGCAGGGCTTCTGGCAAGTTCTTCTCATCAGCGCACGTGGCGAAGGTTACGGTATCGGCCAGTCACCGATGTTCAATCTCATGGGGGTCATCTTTCGTCTCTTTCCCGAAGCCGATGCCCAACTCGTCCATCTGTCAGTGTGGATCATTTATATCCTGGCGATTCTCTTTTTGTGCTTTGTCTGGCGGAAAAGTAGGGAGATCGGGACCAGACAAATCACATTGGCAGTCGTTTTGAGTGCTTTCGTCGCGACACATTTACACTATCATGACTTGAGTATCTTATTATTAGCAATCTTCTGCGCAACGGTAGACATCGTAAACCAGAGGATCTTATCTTCAAGAAATGCGATGTTGATCCCTTTGGGGCTCTCCACCCTTATGATTCTGACTGAGGTCACTTCCCTGCGTTACTGGGGACCTTACGTCTTGATGGCTGTGCTTGTCGCATGGCCATGGCTGATTGATAAAATTCCGGCCATCTGCAGGCAGTCTTTTTCGACCAGGACTTGAGCCGCTATGAAACTGAAGAAGATAAATTTTGCGAAGCCGTTGCTGGCTGCCGGGATCGCGTTCCAGGTTGTCTGGTATGTTCTGCTGTGGGCGCGCTTTGTGTCTTCTCCTGAATTGAAGGGGGCGGATTTTATCAGTTTTTACACTGCCGGGCTGATTGCAAAATCAGGACACATCTCCCAGATTTATGATCTGCAATTGCAGCACGACATCCAGCAAAATGTGGTCGGCAAGCAGATTGGGCCCGAGGAATTCTTGCCTTTCCTCCATCCTCCATTTTTGGTACCTTTGCAGTCTCTCATCACAAGCAGCAACTACGCGGCTTCTTATCAGCGGTGGAGTCTTGTATTGCTGGCTTTTGTAGGAATCGGCGCATACATTCTTTGGCGCCTGCTGCGGGCAAAAGGATGGGATCACAAAGCGAGGACAAGCGCAGTGCTCACAACGATTCTGTTCTATCCAATCTTTATCAGTATTCTGAAAGGTCAAGATACAGCATTTTTGTTGATTGGCGCATTGTTATGGTTATACGGTCTTGCATATCAGGATGACCGGCTGGCGGGGCTGAGCCTGTCACTTGCCCTTATCCGTCCGCAGGTCGCGATTGTTTTGGCTATCCCATTTCTCTTCAAGCGTCAGAGAATTCTTGTGTGGTTCTTTTTTGGCGCCATTGTTTTGTTAATCTATAGCGTGCTTCTGGTGGGAATCGAGGGGGTACAAAGTTTCATCACGACATTGTTTGTCAGTGCTGGCGGAGAAGGATATGGACTCAACCAGAGCGTCATGTTCAACTTCACCGGCTTGGCTTTGCGGCTGTTCCCGCAAATTGACCCCATCGTGATCCGCTGGCTGGCATGGGGGCTGTTCGCGGCGGCGGTTGTTGGGCTGTCCGTCTTGTGGAAGGTATCAGCCTCGATCCGCCTCCGTCACCTCGGCCTGGCGGTGGTGACCAGTCTCTTCGTCGCGCCGCACCTACACTATCATGAATTGGCCCTGCTGGTTATTCCGTTGCTCGGACTAGGTCTGGCCGGGGTCACGGCGGGCCGGCTGACGGTCCCGCGCGCTGCGG
>JBDRGC010000453.1:0-17314 GCA_043818215.1 Chloroflexota bacterium
TAAAATCTTTTTATCTACTAACTATTGTAAGGAGGAAGCAAACCGTGGCACTAAAAATTACAGATGAATGTATCTCTTGTGGCGCTTGTGAGCCAGAATGCCCTGTGGAAGCCATCACCGAGGGCGATGAAATTTATGAGATCGATCCCGATCTCTGTGTCGAGTGCGTGGGTCATTTCGACACCAACCAATGTATTGAAGTTTGCCCTGTAGAATGTATTATTCCGCTGGAGTAACCTGCTTGGCAATGCCTTGAACAAAAAAATGCCCCCGCATTGCAGGGGCTTTTTTTTGTTATTTTTGTAGCATTCAACTTTCTGTTGAAATAGAACGCAGACACCTGCACTTTCACCGCAGGTGCAAGTTTTACACGGATTACACGGATTACACGGATAACGCGGATTTACGCGGATTTTGTTTTTAAAGAATCCGCGTAAATCCGTCTAATCCGAGTAATCCGTGTACTATTTTAACACAGGACTATTTCTTCCTGTTGCGAGTCGATACAGCGTAACCAGCCAATCCAGCCGCCACGAGTACCGCTCCGCCGAGTACCCACGGCCAGATGGGAGCGGATTCGGCCTCGGCTGCCTGCTCGACGGCCTCTGGCTCCTCGGTGGCAGCCTGGGTTGGCTCGATGGCCTCTGGCTCCTCGGTCGCCGCTTCTGTCGGCTCCACAGCGATTTCCTCCGCTGCCGCGACCTCTTCAACTTCCACGGCTGTTGCCGGACTATCTCCAACGAACACCACCGTCGACCGTCCCGGAACAGTGAAGGTCTGCGTCGCAGCATCGTACATAGCCTGCGCAGCGTAAGTATCCTCGGCCTGGACGGGGTGCAGCGCCAAATTGCCAATTTCCCAATTTGCCAACTCGAAACTCACTTCATCGGGGTCGGCGTTGAACAGCACCACAATTAACCCGTAGTTGGCGTCGAGCGGATTTCCGGTATCATCGGATATGCTCATCACGATCAATCCGGGGACCTGATCAGGGCCGGTGTTGTGGAAGCGCACCAGCGCGTTGATTTGCACGGCGGTGCGCAGCCGGAAAAGCGGCGAACTGCGTCGGATTTGCAGCCACTCACCGAACAAGGCGCGGTTCAGCAGAATATCTTCCTGTGAGGGGGTCAATTCCTCCCGCCCCAACAGGTCACCGATCACTTCCCACTGGCTGCTGTTTTTGTCCTCTACGGGCAGACCGTGGCCCCAGTTGTTGTCGTTATAAGTCCAGTCGAGGGCGTTGAACCAATCGCCGGAGTCGTAACTATCGCGGTCCATAGATTTGGAACGCAGCAACTCGCTACCGGCGTGGTAGAAAGGCACGCCCTGACTCAGCGCCACGATGCTCAACGAAAGACTCTGCATTCGGACGCGATCTTCCAGGCTGGCGGTGAGGGGTGCTTTGTATTGGATAGCATCGAAGAGGGTCTCGTTATCATGCGCTGAAACGTAGACGATATGCTCCTGGGGTTGTTGCGTGTAGCCAGCAGACTGACCGTTGTATTTGATTTGCGCTCCGCTGACTGTCCGCCCAGCGGAGTTGATCACTTCGTAATCAGCCAGGTTTCCGGCCAATGAGACGCGAATCTGATCTTTAAGTTTTAGTAACAGGCTGAGTTGGCTGGCCTCCGACAGATCGTTGACCTCGTTGGGGTCGGTGTACAGGCCGGTGGCGTAGCCCTGCTCCTGCTGGTTGCTGAAGGGGCTGCCGCCGCGCACCGCGTCCCGCAGCCGGTCATTGAAGGTGCCGATGCCGGTGCCGGCCATATTTGACTGTGTGGCGTTGACTCCGCGGGCATTATCGGCCACTTCGCTGAAATCCCAGCCCTCACCGTAGATATAAACCATCCCGCCGTCCACGCCGTCAGCTTCGGGGGTGAGCGCGTCCACGGCGGCGCGCAAGGCTTCCATATCGGCTTTCATGTGATGCCCCATCAGGTCGAAGCGGAAACCGTCCACTTTGTAGGCCGCGGCCCAGGTCAGCACCGAATCGATCATCAATTTGCGCATCATGGCGTGCTCGGTGGCGGTATTCGAGCAGCAGGTGCTGTTGGTCACGCCGCCGTTAGCATCCAGGCGATGATAGTAGCCCGGCACTACCCGGTCGAGCACCGATTTTTCGCTCTGCCCGCTGGCGTTGGTGTGATTGTAAACCACGTCCATTACCACCCGCAGGCCGGATTGGTTGAGGGCCTGCACCATTTGGCGGAATTCCAATATGCGCGCCGGGCCATTGGGGTCGGTGGAGTAGCTGCCTTCGGGCACGGTGTAATGGTAAGGGTCGTAGCCCCAATTGAAGCCGTCCTGGCCGCGGATGGCATTGACCGCGGCCTGCTGGGCCTCAGAGTCCGGCGGATAAGATGCCAGCTCATCAAAATCCGCACTCTGCCACTCGGCTTTGTTCTCGTTGATGGTGGCAATGTCGAAAGTTGGCAGCAGATGAACGTGAGTCACGCCAGCATCCGACAGCCAGGATAGGTGCTGCATCCCGGCTGTTTCGGGGTGAGTGAAGGCCATGAAGGTGCCGCGCTGCTCCTCGGGTACGGTTTCATCCCGCACGCTGAAATCGCGCAGGTGCAGCTCGTAGAGCACGATGTCGGTGAAAGCTTCCAGCGGAGGCTTCGCCAGCGACTCCCAGCCAGCGGGCATCAGGGCCGGGTCGTTCAAATCCACGATCTGGCTGCGGGCGCTGTTCATCGACAGGCTGAAGGAGTAAGGGTCGGTGACGAGATTGGTGACGACTTTGCCCTCTTGCCGCACAAAGACGTCCACCGCGTATTGGTAGTACTTGCTCTTCCACTCTGGTTCTCCGGTGGCAGACCAGATTCCGGTTGCGGAATCCCATTCCATGGGGATGGATTGCCTCTCGTCGGAGGTAGCATCATCATAAAGCAGCAGCTTGACAAATTGTGCCGTGGGCGCCCAGACTTGCAACGTTGGCGTGTCTCCCTCCCACACCACGCCCAGAGGCTCCCCGCTGGCAGAATCGGCGTACAGGTCATCCAACACGCCGGGAATCTGCAAGGCCGTCGCCCCGAGATGCGCGCCGTCGGCATCCGCGGCGGATATCGCCATCTGCCCCTTCAGAATTTCGGGGACCAGTTCCAGATATTCGGCGGGAATTTTCAAAATATGGGCGTTCCACAGGTGGGGGAAGCGCTCGGCTAGGTTATTGGATACGGTGCTGCCGGCGAATTCCAGCGGGATGGTTTGCCCGCCTTGCAGACCATCGGGGGTGATGCGGATGCCGCCTGCGGGGGCGTAGTGCAGGGTGTAGCTGGCCTCGCTGTCGAAGTCAACCGGCCAGCCGATGGCGTCGCTGGTCAGCCAATGCGCCTGTGCCCTGTTGGTTATGTCGCCGAGGGACGCCGCCAGCAAGCCTTCCTGTGCGGTTTCCGGGTCGGTGAATTGTTCGCCGCTACCCTCGATAAGCCAGATTTCGCAGCCCTTTTCAGCGAAGATGAGTTTTTGGTCGGGGCCGGGGTCTTTCTGATCCCCTTTGTGGACGATGTATTCGAGATTGTCTGCGTTTGCTTGCATGTCGATCACCCAATAGATTCCGTATTCGTCTGTTCCGGCAGGGAGCAGCGGGGATGTCCAGGTGACGCCCGCCACGGCGGTCGGTCCCCAGATATGCAGCCCCCAGCCATCGTAATCTGCTTTGGCCCGCCGGTAGTGGATGGTGGCCTGCTCGCAGACTTCCGAGGTCTGATAGACCTCGGAGGTCTGCGGCGCGGCCATAGCCGACACGGGCGATATCAGGGGGATGAGAAGCGAGATAAGTAATATGATGTAGAAGGTTCGTTTCATGGGTTTGCTCCTTGAGATTTTCTAACTACGACGGCAGACCTCCGTGGTCGCCCAGACCTCGGAGGTCTGCCTTCAGAACATCCCCCATTTTACCTGATTTTTGGAGTAAAATACCCCTATGACCTACACTACTCTGATTTCCACTACCGAATTGGCCCAGCAGCTGGACACTACCGCCTGGGCTATCATCGACTGCCGTTTCTGGCTGGATGACACCGAAAAGGGACGCCGCGATTACCGGAAATCCCATATTCCCGGAGCGATCTATGCCCACCTGGACGAAGACCTTTCTGTACCCAAACTGCCCGGCGTGACCGGACGCCACCCTCTGCCCCCGGTGGATGAATTCGCCGCTCGATTGGGAGCTTTGGGGATTGGCCCCGGCGTGCAAGTCGTGGTCTACGACGACCGCGCCGGAGCGATGGCTGCCCGTTTGTGGTGGATGATGCGCTGGCTGGGGCATGAGGCGGTTGCCCTGCTCGATGGCGGCTTCCCTGCCTGGTTGCGGGACGGCCTGCCCGTGACCGCTGCGCCCTCTGCGCCTCAGCCGCACACCTTCGCCCCCCATCCCCGCCCGGAACTGCTGATCACCACCGCCGACGTGTTGGCACGTTTTGGCGATCCGGCCTACGCCTTGTTCGACTCCCGCGCTCCAGAGCGCTACCGTGGCGAAGTAGAACCCATCGACCCCGTGGCGGGGCATATCCCGGGGGCGGTCAGCGCGCCATTCGCGGAAAACCTCGACGCCGATGATAATTTTAAATCAACGGCGGCCCTCCGCAGCCGGTTCGTAACTCTCATGCGCGGCCTCCCCGCCGAAGGGGTGGCTTTCTACTGCGGGTCGGGTGTCACCAGCGCGCACAATGTCCTGGCGGTCGCCCATGCCGGGTTGGGTGAAGCCTGTCTCTACGTTGGTTCGTGGAGCGAGTGGATTGCCGACCCCGAGCGACCGATTGCCGACCGCTGACCGCTGACCGCTGACCGCCGACCGCCGACTGCCGACTCGCTCAACAAGCAGGATAGCACGGATTTACGGAATGGGCGGATCAGTATCCGCTAATCCGCTACAATCCGCTGCCAGTTATCTCCGCGGACTCGCTGACTCGCTGACTCGGCGACCGCTGCCATCCGCCATCCGCCATCCGCCACTCGCCATGAAACTCACCATATCTCTCGCCCAAATGTCTTTCCAACTCGGCCAGGTCGAAGCCAACTTCGCCCGCGCCGCCGAATGGATTGCCAAAGCCGCACACCGTGGCAGTGGTCTGGTGCTTTTCCCCGAGTTATGGGCCAGTGGCTACGATTTAGAAAATTGGCCCCGGTACGCCACTTCGCTGGATGAAGGATTATTCCCGCGCCTGGCTGGTCTGGCCCGCAAGCATAATATTGCTGTGGGGAGTTCCCTGCTCGAAGCGCAGGACGGCAAGGCTTACAACACCTTCGTGCTTTTAGGCCCGGACGGATCGCGTTGGGGCGTGTACCGCAAAATTCATCTTTTCCGCTTGTTGCACGAAGAAAAATGGCTTGGAGCTGGGCAGAAGCTGGTGATGGCAAACACACCCTGGGGGCCAACTGGCTTGAGCATTTGCTACGATTTGCGCTTCCCGGAGATGTTCCGCCCGTATGCCATAAGTGGGGCACGTCTGTTGCTGCTGGTCGCCGAGTGGCCCGAGCGGCGCATAGATCACTGGAGCAAGCTGCTTCAGGCCCGCGCCATCGAAAACCAGATCTTCGTTGCGGCGGTCAATAAGGTTGGTGAGAGCATGGGGGTTAAGCTGGGCGGGCGCAGTGTGGTGGTTGATCCCTGGGGCGCGCCGCTCGTAGAGGGGGATGATAGTGAAGCCCTGCTGACTGCGGAAATCGATCTGCGGGAGGCTGACAAGGCTCGCAGGCATATCCCAGTTTTCGAAGATCGAAGGCCAGATGTTTACGGGAGGCAGTGAAACGTGAAAACGTGAAACGTGATAGAAATTTCATCACGCCACCCGCCATCCGCCATCCGCCATCCGCCACCCGCCATTCGCCACCCGCTCCAATCACTAACCCGGTTGGAGTATCTCGGTAATTTCATCTACTACTGTTTGTAAATTGGGCAATTCACCAATCACACTCACTACATCATCCCCAATATGCTTATGGTGAGGAAAGTTGGGTAATTCTGGGAAATGCTCAATGTTGTCATACCGGAAAATGAGGGATTTGTCAGTTCCCTGATAGTGATAAGCGTACATCACGCGCTCAGGGCCATCCAGAAGGTAGACTAGTTCGCGAAAATGCAACTGCGAATCATCAATGAAATGTACTTCCCCACGAATAAAGCCAACACGAGCACTACGTTTATCGAAGGTCACATTAGGCGTGCGTACCACAGGTGTAATGGCAAGAACTTTCAACAGCTGTTGGAAATAAACATCAATCAATGCGGGCCTCGCTCAATGCTTGATATTGTTCTTGCAACAAAGACAAGGCTTTGATTTCCATCAGCCAGTCAACAAAATCCAGCGTCTCATCTAATTGACGAGTGTTGAATTTGCGCTCGAATTTTGCTGAACTCATGCTAAATTGTTGTTCGAAGGTTCGCAGTCGTCTCTGTGTTCGCCGAATACCATACGAAAGCAGGTTTTTCTCATTTTGTAGCGCAGTTTTCAATAATGGCTTGAAAGCAACTGTCGCTTTCGTTGTAACTGTAATTTGTTGAAGCATTGGACACTCCTCGCTCGAACATCAAATTCAAAATCGACAAATATGATTATACATTAGAACTCTAGCAGGTCTTCAGATACTTTGCGAAATTGCTCTGCGCACCACACGCTACCCGCTATTCGCCACCCGCCGACCGCCGACCGCCGACTGCCGACCCGCTGACTCGCTGACTCGCCGACTCGCTGACTCGCTGACTCGCCGACTCGCTGACTCGCTGACTCGCTGACTCGCTGACTCGCTGACTCGCCGACTCGCTGACTCGCTGACTCGCCGACTCGCTGACTCGCCGACTCGCCGACTCGCCACCCGCCACCCGCCACTCGCTATTCGCCATTCGCCTCCCCCCACCCTCTCGCCCCCCTCAGAAACACATCCCCCCGCATAGATTTTTTGCCCGCGGGTTGAAGTTCGTCGATCACCAGCAGCCCATCAGACGTGCCGATAGCGGGCAGTCCATCGCGGGTGGTGAATATTCCCATCCCGGGGGAGGCTGCGTCCACTTTGTGTGCCCTGTGGATTTTGAGAGGGCTGCCCTTCCATTGGATGAATGTCCCCGGCCAGGGGTGGAAGGCGCGCACCCGGCGGGCCAGCATTTCGGCAGTCTCGCTGAAATCGAGTTTGCCGTCCGATCTTTCTAGCATGGGGGCATAAGCCGTGGGGGTATCTCCCTGCGGCTGGGGGGTGAGTGTACCGCTCAAATATCGAGGCAACGTTTCGATGAGCAGGTCGGCTCCCAATTGGGCCAGCCGGGTGAACAGCGCTCCGGCGGTGTCGTCAGGGTGGATTGGGGTGGCGCGCTGGCTGATGATTGGCCCGGTGTCGAGTCCTGCGGTCATTTTCATGACTGTGCAGCCGGTCTGCGTGTCGCCGTGGAGGATGGCGGCGTTGATGGGGGCCGCGCCGCGCCAGCGGGGCAGCAGGGAGGCATGCACATTGAGGCAGCCGTGCGGGGGCAGGTCAAGCACGTTGGGGCGCAGGATTTGCCCGAAGGCGGCCACCACGATCACATCCGGGTTCCAGGCTCGAAGCTGAGTCAGCGCTTCGGGGTCGCCGCGCAGCCTGCGGGGTTGGACGGTGGGCAGGCCCAGCTCCCGGGCCAGGATTCGCACCGGTGGCGGAGTCAACTTGCGGCCACGTCCGGCCGGCCTGTCGGGCTGAGTCACCACCCCGGCAATCGGATAATTATCGGCCAATGCTCGCAGTATCGGCACTGCAAAGTCGGGGGATCCTATAAAGACAATTCGAGTATTCATGGGGTAAATTCTAGCATAGCTTACTCAAAGACACTAAGGGTTTCCGAAAACTGTTGTGAGAATAAGACGTTCTGGGTGGATTGAGACCCATTTTGGCGATGATTTTGGAGGAAACCCTTAGGGTCTTAGCAAGTGTGTTGCACCTTGCTGCCGGCCATGCTCCAATGCTGCGGCCACGACATCGGGGGAAAGTTCAGCCTCCAATTCCGACAGGAGTGCCTGGGCCTGGTCTCTGACCTCCCGGAAGGTGGCCGGGTTGGAGAGGGGGTGAGCCAGCCAGCGCACCGCCTTTTCCTTTTGACCCGTTTCGGCAAGCACAGCCGCCATGCCGACCAAGCTCTCCATTGCCTGAGGGGTCGATTGAATTTCTAATGCCGCTGTCAGCGCAGCCAGCAAACGCTCTTCCGCGGCCTGATATTCGTGTAACGCCCGCTGCGAGTTGCCCAAATGTATCTGCGTAAAGATGATCCCCCGGCGGTGCCCGCTCTCTTCGAAAATTGCCAACCCCTTCTGGCAGTATGCTTTGGCTTGTGAATACTCTCCCGTCAGGTAAGCATCGATTCCCAGGTTGGTGAGTGATGTTGCTATGCCTTCCCGCTCGCCGATCTCGCGACGCAAGGCCAGGCTTTCTTCGTGGTGGCGTCTGGCGTTTGGGTATTTACCCAGCAGGCGGCAGATATTGCCCAATTGGTTGGCAGCCTGTGCCACGCCACGCGGGCTGCCGACGGTTTGATACAAATCACGGCTTTTTTCGATGAGACGCCGCGCCTCAGGATAATCTCCCATGATGCGGGCTATATCTCCCAAACAATATAGCCCTCCAGCCATCCCGTACCGGTCGTCCACCGCCTGATAAATCTGCAAACTTTTCTGATAACGCAGTCGCGCCTGGGGGTAATCGCCCGCCATGGCAAAAATCGTCCCTAAAAATTCCTGGCAAATTGCCGCTCCATCCTGTTCCCCTATGATTTCGAAAAGCGCAAGGCTTTCGGTGTAGTACGCTTCGGCCTGAGAAAGCAATCCAGTGTTAGTAACCACCAACCCCAGTGTGAGTAAGGTCCAGGCGATGCCTGCTTCGCTGGCCTGGGCGCGGAAAATCGCTAAGCTTTCCTGCAGCATGGCCTGCGCAGTTTCATATTGACCGAGGTTGTTGGCAAATTCGCCCTGCCAGCCCAACAGGTGGGCTAACATAATCTGCTTAACCGGGTCTGTGGCTGCGCCGGGCCGCAATATGGCGACAGCCTGAGCAAAAGCCTCCGCTCCGGTTTGATACCAACTGCGAATGTCGTAGAACGTGCCCAAGATGTCCACCGATTGCTGCCATGCGCTCAAGTCTGCCTGTTCCACCGCCCAATCCCAGGCCTGGCGGATATTCTCGATCTCGTCCGCGATCCCGTCAAGATTTTTGCGGTGTCCCCGATACACAGGCTCTTGCTTTTGTAATATGCGGGCAAAATACTGGTTGTGGGCAGATCGAACGTTCTGGTCTTCACTGGGAAAACGGGCGAGGGCTTCGGCCGCGTATTGGTGCAGGACCGCGTGCATTTCGTACCGGCCTGAGGGCAGGCAGAGCAGCAAGGATTTATCGACCAGAGCCGTAAGCACAGCTTGAGATGCGCTCGTGACCTGCGCGGCTGCCTCCAAAGTACACCCGCCCCGGAATACGGACAATTGCCGGAAAGCCTGTTGCTCTTGCTTTGAAAGCAGATTCCAGGAGCTCTCGAAGACAGCCCGCAGTGTACTATGGCGCGCGGGCATATCTAGCAGAGGGGAGGCCAGCACGTCCAGGTTGTGCCGGATTTGATGTGTGACCGCTTCGCATGACAGGTGAGGGACCAGAGCTGCGGCCAATTCGATGCCCAGTGGGACGCCCTCCACCAGGCCGCAGATTTGCTCGGCCCAATGATAGGTGTCTGCTGAGGGGGAGAAGCGGAAATCTGCTTGCCGGGCGCGCTGTAAGAAGAGGGTGATGGCTTCGGGGAGGTGTTCTCCCCGACCCTCACCCCAACCCTCACCCCAACCCTCACCCCAACCCTCACCCCAACCCTCTCCCACAGGGAGAGGGAGCCTTTCTCCCCTCTCCCCGTGGGAGAGGGGTTGGAGGTGAGGGGCATGAACGCACATGCCTTCCAGCGGATACACCCATTCCCCCCGCAGGTTCAAGCGTTCGCGGGAGGTGACCAGCATCTTCGCTTGGGGCGCAGCGTTCAAAATTTCTGTCAGCAAAATAGCGCCATCCGATAAATGCTCGAAATTATCCAGCACCAGCAGGATTTCTTTCTCACGTAGATAATCGAAGATTTGCACCCGCGGGGAGGGGGAGGCCGAAAGGGAGAATTGCAGAGCCTGGGCGATGGCGGGGACTAAATGCTGGGACGAGTCCACCGCCGCCAGCGGGACGTAGGCGATCCCATCCAGAAAAATATCCCCGCTCCGGGCTGCGTATTGGAGCGCCAGACGGGTTTTGCCGATGCCCCCCAATCCGTTCAGGGTCAGCAGGCGGCAGTCCGGCGAGGCCAGCAATTGGCTGATTTCGGCCAGCTCGCGCTCCCGGCCCACAAAAGCCGTGGGCTGAACTGGCAGGTTGGGGCGCGAGCGAGATTCGGCGGTGCGGATGCGGGTGTACAGTTCGGTGGTCTCCGGGGCAGGATTCACCCCGAATTCCTGAGTCAACATGCGGCAGCAGGCCTGATATTGGCGCAGGGCTGCACTGCGCTGCCCGCTGCGGGATAGCAGCAGCATTACTTGCCGGTAAGCCGCCTCCTGCCAGGGAGTCAGGCATAGCAGACGTTGGGCAAATTGCAGGGCGGCCGCGTACTCGCCGCGTTGGCGGTGATGCCTGATGAGGGTATCCAATATCTGGGCAGTGCGCAATCGCCAGCGTTCCTGTTCCATCCTCAGCCAGGTCTCGAATTCGGGGCAATCGTCCAGATAGATGCCTTCCATAAAATCCCCGCGACACAATGCCGCGGCCTCTGTCAGAGAGGCCGGGTCTGCCCGTTGCTCCAATTGATCGAAGGCCATCACATCCACCTGGCAGGCGGGGGAGGGCAAGAATTGGATGGCGTAGCGGTCCGCATTCAGGCAGTTGGGGAGCAGGTGGTTCAGGTTGTGCAGCACCCGGCGCAGGTTGCCGCGGGCGCGTTGTTCGGTTTTCTCTCCCCAAAACAGGCCTGTTAGGCGAGCGCGAGATACCGGGCAATTCTGGGCAGCCAGGTAGCCAAGCATCGCCAGCGACTTTAGGGATTCGAATCCCTGCACGGACTGGTCGTCTTTCTCCGCCTGCACACTTCCCAGTAGGCGGATGAAGATATGGCTGGGTTGTTGGCCTTCCAAAATGATGTCTCCTGCAGCGAGTTGGCGAGTCGGCGAGTCGGCGAGTCGGCGAGTCGGCGAATCAGCGGATGATAGCTGGCAGCGGATTGTAGCGGATTAGCGGATTAGCGAGTCGGGGAATCAGCGAATCAGCGAGTCGGCGAAAGACCTTCCAGGTTTCCGAAAACCTGGAAGGTCTGGGGGGGGTATGACGAGTCTGCGAGTCAGCAAGTGCGGTCGGCGGTCGGCAGTCGGTGGTCTGTTGTCGCGACCATTCTCCGAACGATTTCCGAACGATAATTTAGTATACTGTTTATACCATGTCCCCGCAAGAAAAAATACCTTATCAGGCTTATTTGCTGCGCTGTTGGCGAACTGAGAATACCAACCTCGATGACCCAGAGGTGTGGCGATTTATAGTGGAGGAAGTGGCGGGTGAACAGCAGCGAGTCGGGTTTACCAGCCTGGAGGCCGTTACCGATTTCCTGCGCGCCCAGCTGGGCGAGTTGGCGAGTCAGCGAGTCGGCGAGTTGGCGTAAGACCTTCCAGGCTTCCGAAAACCTGGAAGGTCTGTAGCTGAGTAGCGGAGAGAGCAGAGCACGGATACCGGAATGGGCAGATTGGCTGACAATTGGGCAGCGGAGTAGCGAGTCATCGAATCAACGAGTCAGCGAGTCGGCGGATGATAACTGAGCAGCGGACTGTAGTGGAGTAGCGATAGGCTGCGAGGACGAATCTGCTAATCCGCTACAATCCGCTGCCGAATCTTGTGGTGAGTACAATCGAACCATGGGAATACTCCCTTACTTTTTGGAGAGGATACAGTAAAATAAACAAACGCATCACGTTTCACTAATGTTCCACAAAAGGAGAGAACCATGAAAACCAAGCTTATTTTATTTCCATTGTTTTTTGGCCTGAGTTTGACGATTATCCTGTTGATGGGGGCGGGCTGGCAATCGGCCACTGCCTCGCCGGTGAGCGGTGAGCAGCCGGCAGTACCCCACTTGCCGGTCGCAATCATCCGCTACGTCTCCCTCGATAGCCTTTGCGGCGGACTGATTCCTTGCTACACGATAGTGCAGGCGGCGGTGGACGCGGTGGACGACCCTGGCGATGAGATTCGCGTGGCGACGGGAACGTATACGGCCGTCAACAACCACGGCGGACTGGCCCAGGTGGTTTACATCAGCAAGACCCTCACCCTGCGCGGCGGTTACAGCACCGACTTTTCCGTCTGGGACCCGGATATTTACACCACCACACTCAATGCCGAGAGCAACGGGCGGGTGTTGTACATCACCGGTGATATCACCCCTACTATTGAGGGGATGGAAGTCACCAATGGGAAACTTACTTCCTCTAGTGATGATGGTGCCGGCATCTACGTAAGCGGCGCGACAGTGGTTATCAGTGACTGCCGTATTCACGACAACATCATTGAACACAACTACGCCTACTACGACTACGGAGCAGGCATAGCCCTTGTCAATGCTCACCACTCGGTGGTGCGCAACAATTACATTTATGAAAACGGCAACGCCAACACCCTTGTAGGCGGGGGAGGAATCTATGTGGACCGCTGCAACCATTGTCTTCTTGAGGGGAACGAAATCTACAATAACCACTCCCACCGAGGCGGTGGAATGAGTATAGATGAGGCTAATCCCATCACGATTCGGAACAATTCAATCTACAACAACATAGCCGACCGACCCAGTAGTTCCAATGAGTGGGGTGGTGGCTTAACCGTGAGCGATAAGGCGCAGCACCTGACCTTACAAAATAACCAGATCTACGGTAATGATGCCGGGAGCGGCGACGGTGGCGGAGCCTACCTATATGGCAATTATATGATGGTAGTTGGCAATGACTTTCATGGCAATAACGCCGGAGATGGTGGTGGGTTGTATCTGAATGATAGCAGGTCATCGCAAACGGTCACTGAGAACCAATTTCACGGTAATACAGCCAGCTACGGCGGTGGTGCTTACTTCTACATCAATTCCCAGCTGGATGCCAAAAACGTGATGGTTTCTAACAATCTCTTTTACAGTAACACGGCTACATCTAGTGGTGGTGCGGTCTATTTCTACCACAACCAATGGTCCGCTGATCCCCCCAAGAGTACCTGGATCAACAACGTTGTGGTGGATAATGAGGTTTCCTCCGGTAGCCAGGGAAGTGCCCTCTACTTCTATAATCACTACGACCAGCCCTTTGAGACTCATCTGCTCCACACCACGTTCGCCCGCAACAGAGGGGGTAGTTCCGTCTATGTGGGTGCTGGAACGATCCAGTTCACCAATACCATCGTCTACAGCCATAGTGTAGGTGTCAACAACGCCGGTGGAGCTGTCTCAATGACCATGACCTTGTGGCAGAGCAACACCACGAATTATAATCCCGGCACCGTGAGCACCATCGGCAACATCACCGGCACGGCCGTTTTCGACACTGATGGCTATCACCTGACCGCGGCCTCGGACGCCATTGGACAGGGTATAGACGCTGGGGTAACCGATGACATTGACGGCCAACCGCGCCCGATGGGTGATTTCTCCGATCTGGGCGCCGATGAGTTCCCCGTCTCTGCCGATCTCTCGCTGCACAAAACCGGTCCCAGCAACAGCACAGCCGGGCAGGTGCTCACCTACACGCTCACGGTGACCAACGCGGCCACATCTGAAATAATGGCCGATGCCCGCGTGGTGGATACGGTGGAACCGGCCGCGGCTGTGGCATCCTTGAGCGGCAGCACGCCGGGCGGCAGTTGTGCGGCCAGCGGCGCCGTCATCACCTGCACGCTTTACAACATCCCCACCAGCACCCAGCGGTTGGTGACTGTCTGGGTCACCCCCACGGCGACCTACGACGGCATCCTGACCGACACAGCCACCGTCACGCCCACCAATGCTCTCGATCCCGCTGGCGTCGACAACGCCGATGCCGTCACCACGACGGTGGTCTACGTTCCGCCTGTGCCCGACCTGTGGGTGAGCAAAACCGCGCCGCCCTTCGTGGAACCGGGCGCGCTGTTGGTCTACGATCTCAGTTGGGGCAACAGCGGTAACGCTACGGCTATGTCCGTCGCACTCACCGATACCCTGCCCGGCGGCGTCAATTTCATCACCGCCACTCTCGCCCCCGACAGCACCGATCCGCTGGTCTGGCATCTGGGCAATCTGGCCCCCGGCGCTACCGCCACCGCCACCGTGCATGTGGTGGTAGGCGACGCGCTGGAAGATGGCACGGCATTGATCAACAGGGGTGAAATCAGCAGTACAACGGCCGAGGCCATCACGATAAACAACACCGATACTGCCACCACCACCGTCTACGAATTGGGCGGCTACGACTTGAGTCTGGAAAAATCTGCTGATCTTGCCGAGGTCGAGGTGGGCGGCACCATTGGTTACGGCATCTGGATCACCAACACGGGTGGACTGCCCGCTGACGTGACGCTGAATGACGCCATCCCCGCCGGAACGGAATACGTGCCCGGCTCGGCTCTGGCCAGCAGCGGCATGCTGAATGACAGCAACGGCATCGAGTGGCAGGGCACGCTGGAGGTGGATGAAAGCGTCCTCGTTACCTTTGATGTCGAGGTGGTGGCCTGCGAGGGCGTGGACTGCGGCACCATCCGCAACGTCGCCAGTGCCGAGATAGCCGGCGTAGCTTACGTCTGGCAGGAGCAGGTGGACACCATCGTCCGCTGCCCCGATCTTACCATCGCGGGCGAGGGGCCGGAGCGCAGCCCGCAGTTCAGCGACGGCACCTTCAAACGCTACGGTGTAGTGTTCACATACGAGAACAAGGACGATCATAACAACCCCGGCGTGGCCCATAACACCATCGTGACCATCACCTTGCCGGAGGGCGCGCAATTCTCCGCCTCCAACCCCATCGCCAACTATACCTCGCCCGACAAACGCACCAAGGTCTGGAATCTAGGCAATCTGGCTGCCGGGGCTAACGGCACCATCCAGGTGCAGGTGGAGCCGTACCAGTGGCTCGATGCTGGCTACACTGCACATGCCGAGATATATGCTAACCCGATAGATGAGTGCCAGCCCGACCAACATCCCAACCAAGCCGATGTGACCACCTTCCCCACAAAGCTGGAACTTGAGAAGGGGACAGCCGATACTCGCTGGACGGTGACGAGAGACCCCGTAACCGGCGATGTAACCCAGCGAATGTTAGTGGAATATTATCTGCGCTATCACTATCAGACCTCTGACCCCAATCGCCCGCCGGTGAGTGCGTACCGGATCGAGGATCAATGGCCGGGAGAACTGACTTTCGAGCGGTATACCAGCGCGCCGGAGATCGTGTTGATAGGGGACATGAAGACACTGCACTCTGAGCAAGCGGTCACACCGCTCCATTTTGAGAGCACAGAGTTCCTATATGTAGGCGACCCCGGCTGGCTCCGGCTGCAAGGGGCGACAGCGACAACAGTTGTCACACCGGGTCAGGTCATCGTCAACGAGGCCGAACAGACCTACGAGACGCAGAAAACCCAGGGCACCGGTACCGAAGTCTACACCGACAGTGCGCGCGTCGAGACCCAAGTCATGCTCATTCCGCCTTATATTACTTTCCCGGAGGAGGGTAATACCTGCTCCGGCGGTTCGCTGGAGGTACGCGGAACTGCCCAGCAGGGCGTGACCGTCAATATCTATCTGGACGGAGATTTAGAACCTACAACGCTCGTCGCCCAAGTCACGCCAGATGCCGGCGGACGCTTCACAGCCACGGTGATAATCCCGATTGTGAGCGAGTTCACGACTCATTATCTGATCGCCAAATCTGAGCATAATGGGGAGATCAGCGAGGCGTCCAATCGGATTTTGCTGGGGAAACCCTCGTTCGGCGGATGGTGCCCGCAGCGATCCTACTGGGAGGGGACGCTTAAGTCTGGTCCCAATAAAGGCCAGGATCGCACTTACTACTTCCGGGGCTGGTCCGGGATGCGGCGCACCCGCGGTTGGCAGATCTCCGGCGAGTATGGCTTCTGGGATACACAACTGCACCTCTACTCCTGTTGCACCGAAGCGACCCAGGCGATGACTGTCACTGCCGATGGCGTAGTCTATACGCCGAGCAGCCGTGATGGGCATTGGTACCACTTTGATATCACCGGCGCCGCGCACAATGTCACCATCGCCAGCCGCTGCGGCGACCAAGTCATGGAGGAAAGTGGCGACATCCTCATCGACCCCGACGGCTACGTCTTCAACGTGGATAAAGGCGGCGACTACAGCGGAGAGGGCGGCATGTTTGCGCCCGTGGAAGCAGTCAGCGGCGTGACCGTCACTTGCATGGTCTCAATGCCCACCTGGGGCGGCTGGATTCCCTGGCCGGCGCATCTCTACGATGATCAGGTCAATCCGCAAGTGACCGACGATGTCTACCCCGACAACATCACCACCACTGGCTACTATGCCTTCTTCACCCCGCCGGGGCACTATTACTTGGATGTGCAAGGAATTGATGGCTACCAACACTGGCGCAGCCCGGTGGTGGAGGTCATCACCGAGATTATGCACGTCAACGTGCCCTACACGCCGTGGCCGGAAAGCGTGGTGGTCTCCGTGACGCTGACGTCGCAAGGAATCAGCAGCCCGGCCATCACTATCCCCGTTGGCAATGCGGTGGAGTGGGTTTCGATGCTGACGGCCAGCGACACCCTCACCGACCTGATCCAGTGGAGCGAGAATCCCATCCTGCATCCCAAGAGCGACCTTGATCCGCTGGAGAATCCGCGCGGCTTCGATGCTGGCTATCTCGAGCCGGGCCGCGTTTACCGGCGACAGTTCAACGCTCCCGGCACGTTCACCTACACCGACGCCAACGGTAACGCTGGCACAGTAATCGTCACTGGCGGCGCGGAGATCTACCTGCCCATCATCATGAAAGGCAGCGGGGCGCAAACCCAACAGACCCGGCCCCCAAACTTTGGGGAGACCGGGGTGCTGGTGGTAGCACTGCCGCCCACAGTGGGGCTGCTGGCAGTGCTGGCTGTGGTGAATAAGAAAAAGAAGTGAGGTGAGAGTCAGCGAATCAACGAATCAGCGAAAGACCTTCCAGGTTTCCGAAAACCTGGAAGGTCTGAGTCGGGTATGGCGAGTCGGCGAGTGTGAAGGTGCGCCGCACTTCCAAAGTGCGTCGCACCTTTGCACGGGCAGTCGAGTTTTGGTATGGCGAAAAACGGTCAAGGCGTTCGC
>JBDRGC010000454.1:0-4984 GCA_043818215.1 Chloroflexota bacterium
CAATGCTGTTTGAAGCTTTAGGACTTGTAATTCGTGCCTACCCACAAAAATTAACTCTCAATGTTCAAGGAATACAAGCAGAACGTAACGTTCCAATTGAAGTGCTATTGCAATCGGATAATCTAGAGAATGTACTTACAGAAGTGATACGCAGAAGGATTAGCGCTGTTTCTTACGCTTCTCCAAAAGCATATCTAGAATACCTAAATAATGTTGCGGGTATAAAGACCTCTGATCCAGCATTTTTGAATTATCTAGAAATCAAAGCCGCCCGAGACGTTATCGTTCATAATGCTGGGATCATAAATGATGTTTATATCCAAAAAGCAGGGGATAAGTCGCGTGGAAATATCGGTGACAGGCTTGTAATAGATTCTGATTATTTCGATCATTGTGTCGCAACGTTGAAACGTGTTTCGGGTATTATCCAACGTGATGTGGAGAAAAATTTTCCAAAAGATACAAAAAGCGCCTAACACCGCATGCACCGGACAAGTGCGGGCGGCTGCTCACACTTTCGGGGACTCTGGCCCCAAACGGCGGATTCGGCGTCTGGTGGCTTTTCCCGCCAAATCCCGCCCTTGCCGGTAACGCCAGCCGTTAGCTTGCTATAAATGAGATACGCTTATGGAAGATAAATCACCTTATTTTTTTATTAATAAGAAAGTCAAAATTGAAACAATATCTGATTTATTTAATTTAGCTCAAAAGAAAACTTACTGGCCACCAGGTGAACTTTATGAACCAAAACTACCACCTTCAACAACTGGAAAAGATTACGCATATGTAGAATTTCCACATGAGACATCTGGATTATTTCGTGGTCAAGCTCAGAATTGGCCGCTCGTGCCATCATCATATCGAGAATCGTATTTTGATCCTGACAAGGATACATCAGAGATAAGTAAGTCGTTTAGATATCATTCCGCAACCAGTCAGTTAAGCACTTTTTGTGAATTAGCCTCTCAACAAAACAGTGATTTTCCAAAATCACCATTTGAACAAATGATTATTGCACAACATTATGGAATAAAGACTCCATTGCTAGATTGGACAAAAAACATTTTTGTTGCGATATATTTTGCTTTAGATTTGTGTGATGAAGATGATGAAAACAAGAATTTAGAACCATACCTTTACCATATTAGAGATGAGAAATTACTTTTGAGTGGGATTGAAAAAGAATCAGAAATTGAAAAAGTAAATGAATCTGCTTTAGTTATGCCTTATCCAATTGACCGTAGAATTGAACGTCAATTTAGTGCTTTCTCATTTCATCCCCATCCATTACATAAACCTAAACAAATTCCATTAGATGAATACCGGATATCAGGGAAATTATTTATATACTTATGGAGATTATTAGATGGCATGGGCTTTTCTTCTTCTCATTACTTCCCCGATTATGCAGGTTTGGCTGATCGAATAAAACAAGGCTACTTGCTATTTGGACTTTGGACAAAAAGGGATGACATATTAGCCAAAATCTAGCATACTTGGGGTATGGAATCTGACAAGAACACACCCCAACAGAAATCAAACGGCCAGGAAACTGACCCGATCATGGCCGAAACCATTGCGGCATTTCAAGAGTTTCGGCAGAACCTTTACAACTTCTTCCCATACCGGGCAGACGCCTTGATGGAATTGATTGACGCTTTGGCAAGCAACACCAACGCACACTCAGTGGCGGAGTTGAGCTTGAGCTCGCTTTTTCGCCGGGAGTACAGCAGCGTGTACGATGCAATCGAGAATTTCTTCGTGCCTTCCGAGCCGGAAAATGCAACCCGGGAGCAGCGAGCACACGAGCAAGGATTACTACGCTTGATTGCCCCATTTTTGCCTGCGCCAGAGCAACGCAAGTATTGGTTGTTTGGGACAGACGTAACTTACCTGCCCCGACAATTTGCGGATATGCTGGCAGACCGCACCTACGTGCACTGTCCCAATACGATTGCTGGCAACACGCCAGTTACCATCGGGCACGATTACTCAATCTTGAGCTACTTGCCGGAAAAGGCCAGCACCGGGTCCCCGCCCTGGGTTGTGCCGCTGATAGTGCGTCGAGTGGAGAGCACAGAGAAGGCCAATCAGGTTGGCGCAGAGCAAATCACCGCCGTGGTGACGGATGAAACACTGCCATTCAAGGATGCGCTATGTGTCCTGGTGGAAGATAGCGCCTACAGTGGCCGAAAACACCTGGCAACCGTAGCCATACTCCCAAACACCGTCTCCACCATTCGTTTCCCAAGCAACCGGGTCGTTTACCGCAAGTTCGAACTTCTCGAAGGAGAAGAAAACACTGTCGGACACCCCATCTGGTACGGAGAGCGATTTGATCTCAAAGACCCTGATACTTGGCCTGAACCCGACGAAACAGCGGTCACCACGCTCATCACCAAGAAGGGCAAAACCTACACCGTGCAACTGGAAGGCTGGCATAATATGGTGCGCACTGGTAAGAAGGATATCCCCATGCATGAGTATCCTTTCACCCTGGTGCGTGCCCGAGTGCTTGATGCCGATGGTGATCCTGTCTTCAAACGGGATATGTGGTTGATTACCATCGGTGAGCGACGACAGGAACTCTCCTTGGTGGATATCTGGGAAGCCTACGGTCAACGCTACGATGTGGAGCATTTCTACCGTTACGGCAAACAACGCCTACTCATGGCAGCTTTCCAAACCCCAAAGGTCGAGCGGGAAGAAAACTGGTGGCAGATCGTGCAACTGGCCTACATCCAACTCTGGTTGGCGCGCTCTCTAGCGGAAGCGTTGCCCAATCCTTGGGAACGTTATCTGCCCCAGCCAGAGCCGGGCTGCGCTGCCCCCGCAACCGTTCAACGAGACTTTGAACGAATTATTCAGCAGATCGGGACACCCGCTCAACCACCCAAACGTCGGGGTAATTCCCCCGGACGATCCAAAGGCGACAAACCGCCTCCTAGAGAGCGCCATCCAGTTATAAAAAAGGGCTGAAGGCGGCTCAAAACTCAATTTTCAAAGTGCTTTTGCTCCCCCGGCCGCAAACCGGGTTATTCTCATTGTCCAAAGTCCAATGCTATGATCAGACGCAAGCTACCGATGAGTTGCAGTGTCAAGGGTGAATTAGAAATTGCTCGGAAAGTGAAAGAAAACCAAGGCCAGAAACAAAAGAAGCGAGTATCTAAAGCAAAATACCACCCTGCAAAATACTCTATTAAAGAAGGTTTTAAAAACCCCATCGCCTGCCAGAACCGTGGACTAGCAAGCGGTGGTTGATTCATATTTCAAGGCAGAAGTTACACTATCGCGGCGACTTCAGGTCAGGCTTCAACGCCAAGACTTCCTCTGTCGGAGCGACACGTCTTGGCACACCATTGCGAACAATGCGGGTGATATCATGACCGATGCCCAAGCGCAATAAACCATACTTGGCGAACTGCTGGCGGGTCATACCATTGAGGGCTTTTTCATCCATGCGTTGAGACCAGGTGAGCATCTTGTATGCGATAGTTTCACCATCGAAGTGCCGATAAGGCTCACGCTTGGTAAGCACATGCCAAACAGCCACGAGCAACTTGCGGGCGACAGCGACAATGGCTTCATTTGAGTGCTTGCCCCTTTTTTTGAGATCTTCGCATTGCGCTTTCCAGTAAGGATCACTTCGAACTGCGCCCCAGGCGGTTTCGACCATGGACCAGCGGAGTTCTTTGCGACCAGCTTTTGTGATGCCTTTGCCCTGATGCTTCAAGCCGCTGTCATGAACACCAGCACCGAGACCGGCATAACCGACCAGATTCTTCCCGTAGGAACATCGGGACGATGTAGCATGCTCAAAGCGGGTAATATCTCCAATAGTAGAGAGAACCGTCATCGAGAGAACCACACCCAGGCCAGGGATCTGCATCAGGAAGACCATATCCTCAGCCCAGAGGTCGCGGTTGCTCAATCGGGCCAGTTCCTGGTGAATAGCTTCTTTATGATCAGTCAGATGAGCTAAGATTAGCAGGTCCTGCTCGATCTGGAGACACACCATCGGAGAGAAATCTTGCTTCTGCCACCAAGAACGGTTCTCTTCTGAGAAGAGCACACCTTCCGGGGGGATGAGATTGAAGCGGTGGATGAAGCTCTGCAGGCGATTCTTGGTCACACCTGCACTGCACCTGCGGTTTGTGCTGGTGCAAGTGTCGCAATTTGCTTGTGAAGGCGCCAACGATGAGAGATCAAAGCCCGCAGGTCTCTGACATGATGCGGTGGCACCCAGACTTCAGGGACGATATTGGCGATCAGTAAGATCAGCAATCTTTCGACGTCAAGCCTGTCAGTCTTGACCTTGGCACCGGCGATTTGCCCGACCTTCAAGGGATTGGCGACCACGACCTTCCCCACCAGGGGAGCGATCAAATCGTAGATTTCCCAAGCATTGGAAGTCGATTCGATCACCACTGCATCCGTGGGTTTGAGATTCTTCTGAACCCACTCGGGGAAACGCGACATGCGTACCTTTCGAATACGCAGGACATATTCCTTTTGTTGGTTCATGCCCCCGACCACGACATAGTGCTTATGAATGTCGATGGCTATATAACGTTGAATGGGTATTGCTTCAGTTTCGGTTTTCATGTTACACTCCTTTGCGTTGTATGCCTACGGCATAGTTGATGGGGCGTGGATTTTTGGGTCTTGAGGTACATCTACCGATACGGGTTCACCCACATCCAAGTGGGGTCCCAGACTAGAAGTTCGCTGGGTGGCCAAATAACCCGACGGGCTCACCCTAAACTTACGCAAAGGGTATCCCATAGCCTGCATCGGCCGACCCAAGCACTCAGGCCCCAGGTTTGTGCTCCCAGCGTCGGTCAGACCAAGGATAGCACAACCTGTCACGCCCCACCACAACTATATTCGAATAACCCCGCGAGGTACGGACTTGGGGTACGCGGGCGAAAAAATCAGGCTTGGGCGAGCGACGGAGTTTTCGGAAGCTGGGTAGAGTGCCAAG
>JBDRGC010000455.1:0-12751 GCA_043818215.1 Chloroflexota bacterium
TGGGGCGCATTTACAAGTTGGGGGAGGGCAACTTTCCAAACCTATTTAACCACGGATTTACCCTAAAGGGCACGATGTCACCGATTTCACTGATTTTTTAACGCCTTTTATCCGTGAAATCCGTTGAATCCGTGTCCGAAAAAGATTAGTCAGCCAACCAGCTTTGAAAGTCTCATTGATTACTGTTCACAACCACCCAACCACCCCCCACATCTTCAAGATGCAGCGCGACTACATCCGGGCCTGAGTCGCTGACCACGACCTGGGCTGTATTACCCTCCACCCGAATGCACTGAACCCGATAACCATCCCCCAACAGATACCTCACAATTTCAAGATGAGCGCCGGCCAGCGGATGAGCCGCAAATGGGAAATCTGCCTGCGCGTCCCTGGCATCCAGCACGGCGTTGACGGCCTCCAAAGCCGGCTCCATTTCCGAGTAGCGTCCGGCGCGCAAATACTCATCCGCAGTGACGAGCAAAGTCTCCAGCGCCAAATTTTCGGGCCGGGAGGGATAGCGGACGAGATCGGCCACAATGCCGCGCTCGCGCATCCCAGGCCCATCAGGCAGCCAGACGGTGAGGAAATAAGCCGATGGATCCAAAGATTGCTGATAGCGGCGCACAGTATCGTAGAATCCCACCGTCAGGCGCACATCATCGTACAGTTCGAGCGTAACCTGCTGTTGCTTCAGTGCATCTATAAAACGCGCTTCCAATTGGACCAGGGTCAAATCGAAATGGATTCTTAGCGCAGCATCGAGGGCCTCTGAGTGTTTGCCGTCAGGTTCAGAGTGGATATCCCGGTAAAACGCCGAAAACGCCTCCCACCCCCAGGTTTCCACCATAGACTCCACCAACGCCCCGGCCTGCAAGTAGCCGATCTCGTGTTGGGATGTGTAGAAATTATCAGTCAGGGGAGTCAGCGGCAAATACCAGTCCAATCCCAATTCTTGATCCGAGGGGGCCAACAAGGCCGCCGCGCGGGGAATCAGAGACTCAGGCTTGAAATGTCCGCCGGTCAGATACACCGCCAGCCCCTCGACAAGAATGGTCGGGAGCAGGTCGCCTCCCAGGCGGGCATCCAAAATATGTACCATTTCGTGATGCAGCACCGTCTCGATGCTGCTGCCGGCGTAATTGCGGTCGAGGTAAGAAACGTAAACATCCCCGAAAGCAAAGCCGCCGTGGCCCAAGACCCGCGGCATCAGAGTGACCTCGATTGGCTCGGTGAACTCGAGGCCCAGCAACCCGGCGACGTCTTCGGCCTGGGCGTCGGCCTGCTCCAGCACGGTCTGAAGGTCGCGGTCGGCGGCGGTGTCGGTGATGTAATGCACCAGGCAGCAATCGCTCTCGTCGACGGCCCACTGCGCGTCAGGTTCGGGCAGCGGGATGGCAGTTTCGGCTTGCAGGGTGAGAGTATGGGTCCAGGTGATCCCCAGGGGCTGAATCGAAAACGTCAGGGTGCGCGCCCCAGCTTCAAGTCCGGCAGTGTCCCACACCCAGGGCAGAGTGGCCTGGTAGCGGCCTCCAATCCCAAAGGGGGCAAATCCGGCCGAGGCCAGAATTTCATCGTCCACTGTATCTGCCTGCACCCGCAATTCTTCGTCATCCAGATTCAAATCCGGCGGGGCGATGATTTCAAGGCTGATTAAATCGCCGACGTATAACCCGCCATCGGGATGAACCCGCACGCCGAAATTGGGGACTGGCTGGGTGGTGACAACTGTGGGCGTGGGAGGAGGCAGCGTGGACGTGGGAGGAGGCAGCGTGACCGTGGGAGGAGACAGCGTGACCGTGGGAGGCGGCAGCGCGGCAGGGACGAAAGCCCGGCACGCCATGACCGCCAGCAGGAGAACAGTGAGGGTAATTTGGGTTCGGCGCATGGGCAGTATTATACCTTTGCTGGCGAGGGGGCAGCACGGATTGGTAGTGGCTATAGTCTTTCAGAAAAGGATTTTGACTCAGCTTGTCATTCCCAAAGGGACAAGTGTGCGAAGCAGCTTTACCGCTGCCTGCCCTGAGTGTGTCGAAGGGAAGCAATCTCATCCTTGGTAAGAAGGAGATTGCTTCACCGAAAAGCGTCGGTTCGCAATGACATCTGGGTAAGCGGAGTCAAAAATATTTTCTTAACATCTATAGATACTAAGTGCTGGCCTTGCTCTGGTTACGATGCTCCTGCGTCGCGACGTGAAGCGAGCGTCTGTGTCGAACCCACCGTTAGGCGCTCTGCGTTCCGCTAAAAACCAGTCTAGACTCGCCGCCCAACGGGTCTAGACTCGTTGCGCATCGGGTCTAGACTCGTTGCGCAACGAGTCTAGACTCATTGCCCAACTGATTTTATTGGTTTTCTATGCGATCTTCGCGCACTCCGCGGTGAATCTGGGATCAACTGCGTAACTCTTAAGAAAAAAGACCTGCTATAATTGCCCTGACGGAATTCATCTCTCCACCCTCCACCCGCCATTCGCCATTCGCCATTCGCCACCCGCCATTCGCCATTCGCCATTCGCCACCCTCTACCCTCTACCCTCTAATTTCCCATGATCAAACGCCTTCTGCTGCTACTTATCTTCACCATCACCGCCTGCACTCCCACCCCGCCTGCCCCTCTACCCCCGCAGCCGAGTATCACACCCACCGGCGAGGCTGTCCCGGCGGGCGATTGGTACACTATCTATTTCACCGACCCCGAAAGCCCCACCGCCAGCAGCTACCGTGGCGGCCCGGATGACGCTCTGGCAGCCGCTATCCGGGAGGCGCGGCTCTCGGTAGACGTGGCAGTTTACCATCTCAACCTGTGGAGCATACGTGACGCGTTGATTGCGGCCCACAACGCCGGCGTGACGGTGCGGGTGGTCACCGAGAGCGACAATATGGACGAGGTGGAAATTCAGGATTTGCAGGCCGCGGGCATCGAGGTGCTGGGAGACCGGCGAGAAAGCCTGATGCACAACAAATTCGTGATCATCGACGGGTTGGAAGTGTGGCTTGGCTCGATGAATTTCACCATCAATGGAGCCTACAACAATGACAACAACTTGATCCGCATTCGTTCTTCTCGATTGGCGGAGAATTACACTTCCGAATTCGAGGAGATGTTCGAACGCGACATGTTTGGCAATCACGCGATCGACAATACTCCCCACCCCAGCCTGACGGTGGAGGGCACCCAAATCGAGACTTATTTTTCCCCCGACGACGGCACGGCAGCCCATATCATCGCGGCCATCCAGGGGGTCGAAGAGAGCATTTATTTCATGGCTTATTCTTTCACCTCGGACGGGATTGCCGAAGCGATGTTGGAACAAGCTTACGCGGGGGTCACAGTGGCGGGGGTATTCGAGGAAAGTCAATACTTTTCCAATCGCGGCACCGAATTCGACCGGTTGCTCAACGGCGGCCTCGACATCCGGCTAGATGGCAATCCCCGCAACATGCACCACAAAGTCATCATCATCGACGGGGAAATCGTCATCACCGGTTCGTACAATTTCAGCGCCAGTGCCGAAGAGAGCAACGACGAGAATACGCTGCTCATTCACAATGCCGATATAGCCGCGCAGTATTTAGCCGAATTCGAGCGTGTGTTTTCGGCTGCGCAGGAGTGAGTACGAAGAGTAAACAGGGTACACAGGCAAACAAGGTATACAAGGTAAACAGGGTATACAAGGGAAACACAGTATCACGTCTGTATACCCTATATACCTTGTTTACCTTTTAATCATTTGGGTGTGTTTCATTTGATTTGAAAGCGCTTATTGAGCGTTGTCCTGAGTTTATCGAAGGGTAGGGCGACATGTTTTTCGTCGCCCGTATACCTATGCAGGCACTGCGCACCTGCACCGAACGCAGGTATGGTGTTGAAATCAAGCGATATTGCTCGGTCAAAGCGACATTTCTTGGTTTCGACACCTGCACTTGCAGTACGGCGCAGGTGCGCAGCGCCTGCATACTTATCCCTGTGGGACACTTGTCCCTTTGGGATAGGTATACGCCGGAAAAGCATCGGCTACCCTTCGGTGAATTCAGGACACCGCTCAACCGGCGAAATGTCTTACTCCAACTTATTTGACCCCCCCCACTTGATTAAAGTGAATGGGTTTCCTCCCTCAGTCGATCCATCACCCACATACGGATCATGGTCTAGTAGCCAATGCCTCTCCCCGCGGATATGGCTTTTAACTTTTCGATGACGGTATGGTCAAAGCGCAAAGAAATCTGCTTCTTCGGTTGACGAGCATCGACAAAAGTCATTTCCACAGGTTCGGTTTCATCCAAAAACACCGTGGAGTTATACGTGTCCCAAAATTCAGATTCTTCTTTTTCGCTGGCAAATTCTGGCAATTTAGTCGTGCGCTCACTTCCCTCGCTTGTATGGCAGTTTTACAGTTATATCATCCATCGGGTAATGCCGGATGTTGCGCGTGTAGAGTATTGCTACGGTATCCTGAGCCGTTGCTGCAATCAACGCATCCCCGAAGTCCATATTATGGCTGCGTCGATACTGGCGCAGGTAAAACCCCGCTGTGCGACTGATTGCTTCGTTGACATCTATGATGTAAAACATGTCTAAAAGACGCTCTGTGCGGTCTTCTTCGCCTGCGCGCATCCCGCCCAAGAGTTCCGTTACGGTGACAACCGAGACAGCTAATGTTTCACCAGCTGCCAGGGCATCGGACAAATGATCCAGTGCGGCTTGATGGCCGTGGAAATGATCGATGACGATGTCTGTATCAATCAGTATCACTGTATCTCAACCCAAGATCGTCCAGACGATGACCCTTGCGTATGGCGTTCACGTAAGCGACCCCATCAGAGGGAATATCATCTCGATCTGCCCACATGCCAAAAGTTTCCATCAAACGCTCCCGGATCACTTCGACCGATGTTATCGTCAGGCGGCCCAAATTATCAACTCTAAAGGCTACTTCTTGTCCAACCTGAATATATTCGCGAAACTGTGCGGGTATGCTGATTGTGTATTCGGACTCTACTTTTGTAACAATCATAGGTGTACCTCCGAAATGATTATAACCTAAATTTTGCCGACCGATAATCACCGACTCGCCGCCAGACATTCCAGGTTTTCGGAAACCTGGAAGGTCTTTACCGACCACCGACTGCCGACTCGCCGGCCGACATCGAATTGAATTCGATGCTGCTACGAGAAACCTGTTAAAACAGGTTCAGGGTGTGCCGCAACATGCTTTAGCAGCCGACCGATGACCGACGACCGATGACCGATGATCACCGACTCACCGCCAGACCTTCCAGGTTTTCGGAAACCTGGAAGGTCTTGACCGACCGCCGACTACCGACTCGCCGTCCGACATCGAATGAATTCGATGCTGCTACGAGAAACCTGTTAAAACAGGTTCAGGGCGTGCCGCAACATGCTTTAACAGCCGACCGATGACCGATGATCACCGACTCGCCGCCAGATCTTCCAGGTTCTCGGAAACCTGGAAGGTCTTGACCGACCGCCGGCTGCCGACTCGCCGGCCGACATCGAATTGAATTCGATGCTGCTACGAGAAACCTGTTAAAACAGGTTCAGGGCGTGCCACAACATGCTTTAACAGCCGACCGATGACCGACGACCGATGACCGATGATTACCGACTCGCCGCCAGACCTTCCAGGTTTTCGGAAACCTGGAAGGTCTTTACCGACCACCGACTGCCGACTCGCTGTCCGACATCGAATTGAATTCGATGCTGCTAGGAGAAACCTGTTAAAACAGGTTCAGGGCGTGCCGCAACATGCTTTAACAGCCGACCGATGACCGACGATCACCGACTCGCCGCCAGACCTTCCAGGTTTTCGGAAACCTGGAAGGTCTTGACCGACCGCCGACTACCGACTCGCCGGCCGACATCGAATTGAATTCGATGCTGCTAGGAGAAACCTGTTAAAACAGGTTCAGGGCGTGCCGCAACATGCTTTAGCAGGTTTCCAATACCAGACCCCTTTTCATTCGGGTGGCTGATTTGATTGTTGACTCGCCGACTCGCCGACTCGCCGACTCGCTGACTCGCTGTTTTAGCGGCTTGCCTGCTACGTACCAAATTGCGCTTAGAAACGCATACCGTTCGCAAATGGCGATTCCGATAGAATCCAGCCGTTACAATGAGCTAACAGGTGTTTCAAGCGCGAACAAATGGACACTTTTTCCTTGAAAATACGGCTTTGTCCACTTGTTCGCGAATGGTTCGCAAGGTCGGTACAAACGCGCGTAAAAGTGTACTACAATATCGTTGGAGCGAGAATTCAAGCGGTTATTTTGAAGCTCCCCCAATACCTATGCCGCGTTCAAGCGGATTGCCCCAGTGCCCTTGCACTGGGATTGGCCGATCCCACTACGCTCTGCTTCGGGGATAATGTAGTGCCTGTAGAACGCTCCTTCGGCCTTAAAACCTGATACCTGTTTACCTGTCTACCTGTCTACCTGATACTTTCCCCCCAATGTTCGAAAACAGGCCCAAGTTCGTTTTCATCGAGACTTGAACCCAACGTTCCAGATTCACTTTGCCGTTAAACAAAAAATCGCTGGTTGATAACCAGGGATTTTTTGTGCGCAGTATCTCTCACTTCGATAGTGGCCCGTTCACGTTTTGGCAGATTTCGTCATCGCATTACTCTAAAAGTCGAGCCAACAACAGCCTGGATAAAACCAAATATCGTCTCTATAAATGCAGCGTCCAGCTTCCTAAGTCCGCGTCTATCTTCTCCAAGTCAAATAGCTTCATACCCACTACTTCCCAGTTGCCGACATCGTCACCATTTGGGGGAAATTCACGAGCAAAGATTTTTGCAGCCTCCGTCCAACCTCCGCGGGCAAATCCCAAATAGTAGACTCGCCACCGGCCTTGCTTGGGGACGATCTCCGATGTTTTTTCGACTAAATCTGCCAGCACTTTTCGTCCAGTAGCCCGGGGACTCCACTTACACTCTCCAAGAATAATCGTCTTTTCCATTCTGTTGAAACCGACCACATCCACCTGTGCCTTCCTTGTCCAGAAGCTGCCCACCTGGTCAGGGGTGAAGGGCAGGACATCGTGTTCACTGGCTCTCAGCAGCCATTCCCGGCTGAGTTCTTCCCAGGTGTAGGTGCCAATGAAATCTAACAGATGCTGCTTGATCTCATCTAAAGCCTGCCGTTGCACACCCAAGGCCAACTGTGCCTGTCGTTCAGCCAGAAAGCGATAGTAGAACCGCAGATAGGGGTCTGTGATGTGATAACGTCCCAACCGAGATGTTTGTGCTGTGGTCACAGGGATGCGGCGATCAACAAAGCCTGCATCCTGCAATACACTCAGATATTTGGAAACATGGCCTTGGGGCAACCCTGTATAAGGTAAAATCTCTTTTTGTGTTCGGGCATCATGGGCAATAGCTCGCAGGATGGTAATGTAGTTCTGCGGTTCCCGCACAAAGTCATGCAGCAGAAGTCGAGGTTCATCCTGCATCATATTGTTAGGCGTCAGAACTTGGCGGAGGATATTCTCTGAAATCGAAATGCTTTGGTCTATCCGTTCCCAATAGGCTGGGATGCCGCCGAAAATAGCGTAAATCACCACTCGCTCCGCAGCAGAGTAAGGCTTGAAATACGCGTGTGTAACACCAAAAGGCAACGGACGCAAATGCAACTGTGCAGTTGCGCGGCCATACAACGGAGCTTGATAGGACAGCACCTGGCGATGCATCATGCCCAAGTGAGAACCAGACAAGGCCAGAAAAAGGTTTGTATCTTTTAGATGATGATCCCAAACATTTTGCTGCACTCCTGCGATGCTGGAATTGGCCTGCAGCAAGTAAGTGAACTCGTCTATGAAAAGCGCTAAACGTTCCTGGCGAGTTAAGGCAGCTGCCTGGATCCAGGCTTGTTCCCAGGTTGCGAAAGTAAAGGAAACTGGAGCAGAACTCTCTGGATTGGCAAAGTTATACAAAGCTTGAGAAAAGGAGCGCAGTTGTTCTTGGGTCGTGGTCGGCGTAGCCACCCAATATAGTGCCCGACGGCTGGCTGGTTCCATCCAGTGAGTAAGCAGGCTGGTCTTACCCACACGCCGCCGCCCATAGAGTATCAACATGGTGGCACGACGAGATCCCCACAAATCATCGAGCAATTGCAACTCGGCATTCCGTCCAAAGAAACTGGTAGTTATCATTGTATACTCCATAGGTATTATACTTTTCACGTATAGTACGTGTTTTACGAAATGATGTCAAGGCCCGGTCACCAGTATATTCACTGATGACCGGGCAGTCCAAGGTTTAGAACAACGTCATCTGATCTTCCGCAGCCACAGGCTTACGCCGTCGTTGCCGCACCTTGATCCTGCCATCGGAAATACCCTGGGATGCCATCCACTCATCTAGAGTCATCACAGGGACGACCCTCGGACTAACCGCCGTGAGCGAACCCATCGGCGAGACTGTGGTGGTGTTATCCACCGAGAAGATGATGTCTATATTCTCGATCCGATCGCCTATCAGAACAGAGCACACCAAATCGGTGAGAAAGTCGCTCTCATCTTCCTCGGTCAGGCAGAAGCAACCTCGTCGCCATAGAACAGGGTGGCTGCTTTCATCTTTTGGCCGATCAGATTGAGGGCGTGTTCCTCCAACGTACCTTCGTAGACCGGAAACAGGATGCGCACAGGCAACTTTACCTAGAATGTGCCGGGTTATTTCATCCAAAATGTACCAGGCTGTTTTTGTCAATCGAAAACGCGCCCACTCGCGCGTCAGAATCGCGCCCACCTGGGGTTGATCGTTTCATCTTGTTTTTCCCTTACTTTTGGGGTTCATAAAATTGCTTTGCGCTTACTTTGTTTCTTCTGGGGTCGTAATTTTTGTTGTTGTTTAGTTATTCACCTCCTGCAAACACAAAAACCCCCTCGCAATGCGAGGGGGCCTAAAAGATTGATCGTGTGGGTTCGACCCCCACCCGGCCTACCACTATAGATGGGGGTGTTCGAAAGGATGCCCCCCAGCTAATCAAGTCCTGAGTCCTGCGATTTCACAGGGCTTTCTTTTATGTGCGCTAAGTGTTGCTATCCAAAATCCAACATCAAATTTACTGCACATCGCCCCGAGAGTGAAGCGGTGCGGGTGAGTTCGCGGAGTACGCTGAGAAAAACCAATTTGTGTGACAAAACTCTGCGCTCTTCATCTGCACTCACCTGCACTCCAGTAAGAACATACAACCCCAGAACGGTGGTACCTGGGGCCGGGACGATGCCCTGTGCCAGGATGGTATGTGTTCTTCGCTAAGCATACCCGCGGAGTGCCCGCAGGTTGAAGGGGCACCGCGATAATATTTACCAGCAACACTCTACGGGGAGACTATCCATTCTTGACGTATTGCAGTATTTCGCTCGCGCTGAGATCTTCTATACCCAGTCTTTTTACCGTCCGGCCGCTTTGCCAGTAATTTGTCTGATGAGCAATACAGGCCAGACGGATGATACTCTCCATGCCGCGTACTGAAACACCGAAGTGGCGTCCCAGTGAGGCAATGGGGGCCAGACTCATGGGGACATCTTCTGTAATGTAGCGGTGGTTGAGGGTTGGCGGAGCTTTGATGCCCCGGTAGCCGGGCTGGTTGTGGATTGCTTCGTACAGGTTCTTGCCCGAGGAATTGTAAGCTATTTTGAGCCATTCGATCGCTGTGATTGCCTGAATACCCAGGGCAGAAGCCACTTTTACCCGCTCCCGGTCGATGGTTTCCATGATGCGGGCAACGGTTGGTGTCACGCCGTCGAGATAGAATTGAAAATCCCCTCCGCTCGCTTCTATCCAACTGGCGTTTAGCAGACTGATGGATGGATGAAAAATGGCGCCAATATTATTCAAACTGGTATGCAGCACATCACCGCCATCGATAAATTGAGGATATGCAGACCAAATGGCTTCCAGAGCCTCAAGCGTATCGGATGCCGGGAGTGCGGCCAGGGGCACGGCATCTTTGATATTGAAAATGCGCGCTTGCGCAGGCCCATCGGAACGTGAGGCATAGATCAATGTTTGAGCTTCGGCAACGATGATATTGGCCTTACAATCCTCATCACGCAGCACTTGACGGAATTCCATCGCCCCCAGGGTACGCCCTGGATTAAGGATCACGATATGACCATCCTGCAAATATGGAGCCGTGCAACGGGCAATATCCCTATGTGCAGTTGCAGGCACCACTACCATGATGATCCGGCTGCTATCCAGTGCCACTTGCATATCAGATGTCACCCTGGCAAGCTTGCCAAATCCACGGGGGACGAATTCTCGATTCTCTAGGGTAATGCCTCCCCTAGCCTTAATAATCTCCACGTGTTCAGGGGTGCGATTGAACAAGGTGACCTCGAAACCCATCAGCGCCAGGTGCGCGGCCATAGCTTTACCGCCGTGCCCTGCTCCAATGACAGTGTAATCAGTAGGGTTAAAATTGCTCATCCTGTCTCCTTCCAAAAACTTTTTTTTTGCCAATAGGACTTACGCAGTTCAAGATGCGACGCACTTTCTGAGTTCACCTGATTCCAGTCAACTGCGTAAGTCCTAAACAAATTGAAGCATCTCTAAAATGCCAGCATTGCCAGCCGTGCGGTCTCATCAATGGGCTGACCGCTTTTTGGGTCTATGGCGATACAAGCCCCGCGGGAGTCAATTCGGGAAACCACCTCCCCGCGGGCGTGGGGGTTGTTGCCCAGTTGGGGCGCGTCCAGGATTCCCCAACGGACTGCCTGGGTCAGCGTGGTTACATCTGTCAAGGGGTCTGAGATATTAGCTGGCGACAGGCTGCTGATTACGTCCAGCGTGACCCTGGCTTCCCGAAGCAATTCTTCTTTGCGGAACTGCACGGCGGGGTCGTGGGTCATATCTGGCTGGCCGCGGAGTGCATTCTCGATGGCACGTCGGGCCAGTTTGCAGGATTCGATCACCTCGGAGGCAGTGGCGGCATGATCGGCCTCCGTGTATCCTACCACATGGATGATATGCGGCTTGAGTGCCATCTGAAGATACACACTGACAGCCAGGTGGGCGCGGGCCAGGTCACTATCCACAGGATAGCTCAACAGCCCGGTGCGGGTCTGCCGCCATACGCGGAAATCCAGGGTTTCCAGTTCCGCAGCCATCTCCAACACAGCCAGCATCTTGGCCAGATCCATCGCATCCGAGAGTCCCGCGGGGCTGTTGAACATCAACGAAGTAATATAATCGTGTACCCCGTGAGCGCGGGCGTTGTAAGCCGAAAGATAGGCTGCAACTACAAAAATCACATCCGGCGCGTCACGCATACCCCAATGGTGCGGTTCGTTGACTTCTACCGGAATGTCCCGTTCTCCATACCAGGCCATCAATTTCTGGTGTTCGCGGATAGAGCTTTCCAGGTCCCAGGGGCCGCGCCCGTCCATCTGGTTGAACCAAAAAAGTGGGATGGCAGCCCAGGCATTGTGAATCGTCCCGACGAACATCTCCGCCAGACGAGTAAAATCGTCCGTTCCCGTGTAAGTGCGCACAAGCGGGAAATTGCCTCGGCGGCTGGCGGCGTACAAGGTGCGGAAATCATCCGCACTGCGCACCGGCACGCCCCCCGCTCCCCGACGGCGCGGGTTCTGCCGCTCCGGGTGGAAAAAGTTCGCCTGAGCGTCCTGGTCGGTTCCAAGCGAGATCACGTCGAGCACTCCGGCCTCGGCGATTTGTGCGATTCCGTGGGTACTCACTTCCATATCCGGCAGACCGAAGTGGTGACGAATTAGAGGGAATGGCGATTTCCAACCAATGCGTTCGATGGTGGTGCGAGGGTAATCGACTTCAGTTTGCCCAGCGATTTTGCCGCCCCGCAGGTAAACCAGCACCTGGTCGGGAGATTCGGTGCCATCGAAACAGGCCTCGAAGAAGCCCAGTTTACGGGCGCGCTCGACAACCGGCGGCGTGCCGCCAAACACAAAACGCACCCCGGATGCACGTAGTTCATCGGCTTCTTCCGCGAACTCGGCCAGCAGACGTTCCCCGTTCTCAGGCGTCAGGCGGTAAGAGACGCCCACCAAATCAGCTTTTTCGCGGCGGGCTGCCTCCAACATTTTTTCGATAGACACCGCTGGCCCAAGAAATACCGTGCGCCAACCGGCAGATTCGGCTAGCCGAAGAAAATTCGATACCCCCGCCACATGGACGCACTCGCCTAAAGCCCCAGAAACTACAGTTTTCACAATACCTTCCTTTATTACTTTGGAGGTAAGTATATTCAACACGGTCACAAAGTCACACTTTGGAAGCACTGAAATAGGACGCGGACGAGCACGGACACTTGTACCTGCGTCAAGTGCAGGTGATAACGCGGATAAAGAACCAATAAAATCTACAATCGCCAAGAGTACCTTAAACAATATGTCATTGCGAATGGAACGCAGTGGAATGCGGCAATCTCCATCTCGCTAAGGAGGAGATTGCTTCGCCGGAAAAGCTGGCTCGCAATACCAACGGGTATACCCTTGCGGTATGACTTATGTTCAAGTTTTTGTTTACCAGTACACAAAACAAAAAATCCGCGCTTGTCCACGTCGCGGCGTCCTATAAAATGGTACTTTATGCCCGTTGTCAGTATATCTAACGGAGATTCGCCTCAAACCGACAAGAAAAATGGGACGCGGATTACACGGATGAACACGGATTTTTAAAGATTTTATCAGTGTTTTCCGCGTTCATCCGCGTCCAAAAACTTGTCTCATCTGTAAAGAATTTTCCCCTTCA